>JADDPR010000354.1 GCA_016781775.1 Rubrobacter sp.
AGGTACGTCGCGCCCTCGAACGGGTGGCCGATCCACAGGTTCAGGTCATACCTCCATGCAGGCGCCCCGATCGGCGTAGATCGTCAGCTGGTCCCGAGGGACGCCCTGCTTGGCGATGGTGTCGGCCAGCAGGCGCTCGGCCAGGTGTGCCCGCTCGGGCCGGGCCAGCATCCAGCCGGGCACGTAGCGGCGATAGATGCCGATGATTACGTCAGGTAGTAGTAGGTCCATTTCTGGGGCCCGAGCAGCTTGGTGATGTCCCAGCTGAACACCTCGTTGGGCTTGGTGGCCATCAACTCGGGCTTCTTGGCGGGAGGATGGGTGGCCTGGCGACGGCGCTCCCGCACCTCGCCGTTGGCCGGCAAGATGCGGTACATCGTCGAGATCGAGCCCAGGTAGACGCCCTCGTCGAGGAGCTTGGCGTACACCGTTGCCGGTGCCTCGTCGAGTGCTCGTTGCTGTTGAGCACCGCCAGCACTCCTTGCGCTCCACCTCGCCCAGGGCCCGGGCTGGCGTGCCCGCACCCGCTCGCGCCGCGGTGGCGGAGGGCTCTTGTGGTGCCAGCGGTAGTGGCTCTGGCGAGCGCGCCCCACCGCCGCGCGCGCCGCTGCCGTCCCCACCACCGGGAGCTCGTCGATGGCCTGGTCGATCACTTCGCCTCGCCGCTGCTGTCCGGCGCGCTATCGGTGGCGAGATCCTCCAACAGCGCCGAGAGCTTTCCCTGGATCTCGATCACCTTGCGGGCCTTGTCCAGCTCACCCTCCAGGCCCTGCACCCGCTGGCGGAGCCGGGCGTTCTCCCACTCCACCGGGTCGACCGTAGGGCGACCGGGCTTGGTGTCAAGCGCTTGGAGCACCCCTCGGTCTCGCTGCTTGTGCCACTCGGACAGCAACGAGGTGTAGAGGCCCTCCCGGCGCGACAGGGCCCTTGGCCTCGCGATCCAGACGGTCGTACTCGGCGAGGGTGTCGAGCTTGTACTTCGCCGAGTACTGCCGGCGCCTCGCCCGCCCGGGCACCTCAGGATCGGGATCGTTCATCCGCCAGCATGGGCGCGCGTGCTACCGCTCGTGGTGATGGCCGTGGCCATCGGTCCTCCGTTCCTCGCCCTCTCGGCTCAGTGATTCGCCGCTACGGCTGCCTCACCGGAGGTGGACACAGAGGGGGCCCAGCCCGACGGTCCCGTGAGGGCGGTCTCCTCTCGCTGCAGGAAGGTGCGCGCACGGAGGAGCCAACCTTGCGCGAGTATGGGCAGAGAAGCGAGTCAGCGAGTGCGAATCCTCACTACGCCTTCCCTGGGGGTCCATCTTGAGAAAAAGCGCAGTGAGAGCACTACTCGTCCTGTTCCTGATCAAGTCAGACGCAAGACAGATCGGGATGACGACGGGTACGCTTCCAGTAAGTGTATTATGTCGCTCTTGATCGGTGGCAAGAGGCCGGTAGCCATCCCTCCGCCGGGGTGGACAGCACCAGCGCTAGGGCTGGTGCCCTCGCACCCGTCGCACCACGTCGAGAAGGACCACGACCGAAAGGAACCTTGCGAATGACAGCACGACTTCACACCGCTGAGGCGGCGAGGAAGGCTGCGTTCGCGCTGGCTGCCCTCGCTGCCGCCATGACCATGTTGCTGGCTCTCGGCTCGGGCACCGCCTCCGCTGGCCAGTCGGTCAGCGTGGTGAACGCCGATGCCGACGTGAAGGCCGACGCCGACGCCGACTCCGATGCCGACGCGAACGCCGAAGCCGACGTGAAGGCCGACGCCGATGCCGACGCGAACGCCGACGCCGACGCCGACCTGAAGGCCGACGCCGATGCCGACGTGAAGGCCGACGCCGACGTGAAGGCCGACGCCGATGCCGACGTGAAGGCCGACGCCGATGCCGACGTGAACGCCGACGCCGATGCCGACGTGAACGCCGAGCCGACGTGAA
>JADDPR010000514.1 GCA_016781775.1 Rubrobacter sp.
CCACCTGGTGAGGCTGCTCGCCCCGTGGGCGAGATCCGGACGAGCGGTGGCCATCGACAGCACCGTGCTGAGGGCCAAAGGCGGGGTGTGGCACAAGAAGGACCGGGAGGCCGCGGTGGTGCCCCACTCCTCCATCGACACCGAGGCCGGTTGGACGAAGTCCGGCTGGCACGGGTGGGTGTACGGTTGGAAACTCCATCTGTCGTGCACCGTGGCCGGCGTGTGGATCCCGCTGGCCGCCCGGCTCACCCCGGCCAACGCCGCCGACAACCGGGGCGCCCCGCTGCTGATCGAGGAGTTGCCCGAGGAGGCGCGCTTCGTCTTGGGGGACTCGCACTACAACGCCCGCAATGTGCGCGAGGCTTGCCTGGCGCACGGGCGCTTCTTGGTGGCCAGCGGGCGGGGGCCCTACCCGCACGTCGACCGGGCGTGGAGGTGCGGCGCGTGTTTCACAGGTTGCGCCACGTCTCGATCGAGAACTTCAACGGGCACTTCAAGGCCGTCTTCGATGCCTACGGTCCGGTGCCCACCAGGGGGCGACTCGACACCGCGCGCTTCGCCCTGGGGGCGGTCTTCGCTTACCAACTCGCGTTGCTCTACCGCCACGAGCAAGGGCTGGATACCAACCGAGGGCTCGAGGCCTTCTTCCGAGCCGCCTAAAGAGTTATGACCAACCCTCAGTTAGTTAGCGACGCTGGCCGCCCTCGGCAGATACAGGATAGTGGCCCCGAGAAGCTCTTTTTTTAGATGCGAAGTTTCCAAACTCCGCACGCATCATGATGGGCGATTACAAGCTCCGGGGACGGGAGCGTGTAGAGTGGAGACATGAAGGTGTTGCCGGAGAGAGGGCCCGAGGGTTTTCCCGTCCCGTACGGGGTTCCGCAGGGCTTTGTGGAGCACGCCTACCAGCGGTCTTTCGTTGTTCCGGTCCCGATCGAGCGGGTCTGGGGCTGGCTGAACGACCCGGCGACGTTTACAGAGGGGCAGGTCTGGCCCTACCGGGTCGAGTTCGTGGACGGCGGCTTCGAGCCGGGCGTGCTGAACGTCCACTATGGGCCGTTCCTCAATGCGGCCGGCGTGATCGGGGAGGTCAGGGGCCCGTCGCCCCGCGCTCCTGGCTACCGCGACCTCAAGTACTTCTACGGCTCCTACGCCCTGAGCCCGAGGCTCGTCCGACCGACGCGTCTCCGGTTCTGGGCCGAAGAAGCCTTCTCTCCTGCGAGGGACACACGCGTTTCCTTGCGGTTAGATTCCCTGGTGCGCCGCCCGTTCGTCCCGGTCTGGGAGCTCTCGCAGAGAATTTTCTGGTCCCGTTTCCCCGTTTGGATGGCGAAGGAACTCTCGGTCTCCGGGTAAGGGAAAGGGCGGCAGCCGTCCTCCCAGTAAGACAAGACACTGCCCCTCCGAGTTTAATCGGTACCCTGTTCGAGAAGTCGTAGGGCCCTACGGTCCCCTTCCGACAAAGCGCCGCGTGGGCGCCCTGTCGGAAGGGGCGCTGGGGGTCTGGAGCACGGGCTCGGTGGGCGTAGCCCGCGCCGACCCCGAAAGCATGGGAGCAGGGGGATACATGGAACGTTACCGTACCGGCTTGAACGGGTCGCGGGAGAATGGGCAGGGAGAGCGGCCGGCGGGACGCAGGATCGGCATGGCCGTCGTGGGCCTCGGCGGCGCGGTGGCGACCACGGCCGTGGCGGGCGTCGAGCTTATCAAGCGGGGCCTGATCGAGAAGCACGGCCTGCCGCTCGCGGCGCTCGACGAGGATCTGGTGGAGGACCTCGCGCCCTACGAGGGGATCGTCTTCGGCGGCTGGGACCTCTCGGGCGACGACCTCGCGAGCGCGGCGTCCGGTCACGGCGTCCTCGATGGAGAGCGTTTCGAGGCGGCGAAACCCGCTCTATCGACGATACGCCCCTGGCCCGCGTTCGGCAACGAGGAGTTCTGCCGCAAGGTCTCCGGCGACAACGTCGTCGCCGTCTCGGGCAACGCCGAGGCCGTCGAGAAGATCCGCGAAGACCTCCGGCGCTTCGGCGAGGAGAACGACCTCGACGGGTTGGTACTCGTCAACCTCGCCTCGACCGAGAAGCGCACGGACTCCACCCTCCCCGTCTTCGCCACTCCGGAGGCCTTCGAGGAGGGGATAAAGGCCGACGATCCCGCGGTCGGGCCGGCGATGCTCTACGCATACGCCGCGATCCTCGAGGGCGTCCCTTACGTGAACTTCACCCCGAGCGTCGGGGCCGACGTCCCCGCCCTCGTGAAGCTCGCCGAGGAGGGGGGCGTCCCCGTGGCCGGCAAGGACGGCAAGACGGGACAAACCATGCTCAAGACCGCGCTCGCGCCCGCCCTCAAGGCGCGGGCCCTGACTGTCGACAGCTGGTTCTCGGCGAACATCCTCGGCAACCGCGACGGACAGGCGCTCGACGATCCCGACTCGCTCGCCTCCAAGGTCGAGACGAAGGGGTCGGTCCTCGACCAGATTCTGGGCTACGAGGTCCCGAACCACGTCGTCAGGATCGACTACTACCCGCCGCGCGGGGACAACAAGGAGGCCTGGGACAACATAGACCTCGTCGGCTTTATGGGCGCGCGGATGCAGCTCAAGATCAACTTCCTGTGCGGCGACTCGATCCTGGCCGCGCCTTTGGCGATCGAGCTGGCCCGCCTCTCCGACCTCGCGAAGCGGCGCGGCGAGGGCGGCGTGCAGGAGCACCTCGGCATGTTCTTCAAGGCCCCGATGACGAAGGACCTCGTCTCCGTGCCCGAGCACGCCCTCCACAAGCAGGAAGAGAACCTCGTCCGCTGGCTCTCCGGCGAGAGCCCGAACGGGAGCACTAACGGCCACGCCACCGCCGGGCACAAGGCCCCCACGACGAGGGAAGGGTGAGGGAGACGCAAGACCCCGGCACGACCCCTGGCGAGACGACCGGTGACGCCCTCGCCCGCCTCGTCCCGCTCCTCTCCGAGATGGGAGACCTCAAGCGCCTCCGGGCCGCCGGCCGCGCGGGGACGCACGCCGAGGGCGTCTTCCGGCGCTCCTGGGCCGCGCTCCTCGCCGGCGAGCCCGCCGAAGACGTGGCCCGCCGCGAGGCCGCGGCGGGCGTCGCCGCGGCCCGCATGGGCTCCCGCGACTACCCGATGCTCCGCCGGGCCGGGCTCCCGCACGACGGCGCGAAGGACGTGCTCGCCGCGAGCCTCGACTCCGTCGCCGACGCCCTCCCCGGGGAGGCACGGGATACGTTGAGGAACGAGCTTTACGCCTCGCCCATCGGGGAGCCGCCGGGCGAGGAGGAGCTGCCGGCCTTTGTCGGGCTTCTGGCACGCCAGCCGCGTGCCGGGGCGACGGCGCCGGGGAAGCCGAGGATCGTGGTCGAGCCGCCGGAGGGCCACGCCGACCATTGCGCGGCGGTCGGCTTGTACGCCGTGCTCCTCGCCCCTTTGTACGGGGCGGAGCCGGGCGCGCCGTTTCTGGTCGGTCTTGCCCACCACCTCCACAATTCCTACTTCCCCGACTCCGGCTTCGCTGGGGATGAATTGCTCGGGGACGGGCTGGACGTGATCAACACCCAGCTTCAGGGGGAGGTGCTGGAGGAGATCGGCGCGCGTAACCCCGCGCTTCGGGATGGGATCTCGCGCGTCCTACCGCTCGTCTACCGGACGGACACCCCGGAGGCGAAGGCCTTCCAGGCGGCCGACGTCATAGACCGGATCCTGGAGCAGCGCCACCACGCCCGCAAGGCCGCCTTCACCCTGGAGGACGCCCTCGGCGAGATGGACCTCGTCCACGAGGGCCCGACCCAGGCCTTCCACCTCGAAGTCCTGGAAGGGTCGGGCCTGAGGTGAACACCGCGAACGGTGAGAAACTCCGCTGGGGATTGATCGGCTGCGGCTGGGCGGCCAAAGACTTCGTCGCCCCCGCCCTCACGGCCTCCTCCAACGGCGACCTCGTCTCGATTCTCGACCCCGACCCCGAGGCCCTGAAGATGTTCCGCACGGTAGCGCCGGCCGCCGAGCCCTTCACGGAAGCCGACGCGTTCTTCGCTTCGGGCATCGATGCCGTGTACGTCGCCACCCCGAACCATCTGCACCGTCCCCTCGTGGAGGCCGCGGCCCGCGCCGGCAAGCACGCCCTCTGCGAGAAGCCGATGGCCCTCTCCGTCGAGGACGCCGAGGCGATGGTCTCCGCGTGCGAGGACGCAGGCGTGGTCTACGCCACGGCCTTCGACCAGCGCTTCCACGCGCGGCACAGAAAGCTTCGCGAGCTTGTCGAGGAAGGCACTTTAGGGACGATCTGCTCGGCGCGCCTCCAGTACGCCTGCTGGCTGCCCCCCGACTGGTCGCCCGATGACTACCCGAGGGAGCACGACAACTGGCGGGTCGACCCGTCGCGCGCGGGCTCGGGGGCGCTCTTCGACCTCGCTCCGCACGGGCTCGACCTCCTCCAGTACCTCCTGGACGACGAGGTCTCCGAGGTCCGCGCCATGGGGCAACGACGCGTCTTCGACTACCCGGTCGAGGACGGGGCGGCGCTTTTGATCCGCTTTTCGGCGGGGACTCTCGGCGTGCATCAGGTCGCGTACAACATGCCCGACGCGCTGCCGAGGCGCACCCTGGAGATCCAGGGCACCGAGGGCACCGCCATCTCCCTGAACACCATGGGCCAGACCCCTGGCGGCACGCTCACGCTCGTCAGCGCCGCCGATGGGGGGCGTCGCACCGTGGAGGTGGAGCCGGAGGAGGACCGCTCGCCGTTTCTCCTGCAGATCGAGGCCTTCGCCGGTTCCCTGCTCTCCGGCGAGCCCTTCCCCTTCCCGCCCGAGCGGGACCTCGCCACAATGCGCGTCCTCGTGAAGGCGCTCGGCCAGATCTCCGTTGGTACCGCGCCGGACGCATCCCCGGCCGCCTCTTCGGGGAGGTCGTAGCGTGGCGCTCTCGTACTTCGTGTGCACGAACTGCGGGTACTGGCAGCAGCGCTACGCCGCGCCCGAGTCCTGTCTGGTCTGCCTCGACGTGCGGCACGTACCTCCGGAGAACGGCTGGGAGTTTCTCACGCCCGGTGAGATCGACGGTCGGGTCGAGTCGAGGTGGGAGGAGGTCGAGGAGGGGATCTGGCGCTTCACGGTCGAGCCCACCCTGGGGATTGGCCCGGTCGGCTACGTTATCGTGCGGCCGGAGGGGAACGTCGCCTTCGAGGGGGCGGACTGGTACTCGGACGCGGCCCTGGATCACATCGAATCATTAGGGGGTGTGCGGTACGTCGCCCCCTCTCATCCTCACGCCCAGGGGGCGTTGTGGAGGTTGCAGGAGCGCTTCGGGGCTGAGGGGGCCGTGCAACGGGAGGACCTGGTCTGGGTCTCCACCCTGAGCGTCGGGCTGCCCTTCGACGATCGCCAGGAGCTTCTGCCCGGCCTCACGCTGCACCACGTGGGCGGGCACTTCGACGGGCAGAGCATGCTGCACCACGAGGCGGCGGGCCAGCTTTTCGTCGGGGATGCCTTGAAGGTGGAGCTCGAGGAGGACGGGAAGACCGCCTACGCCCTCTCCTGCCACAAGGCCTTCGTGCGGCGCATCCCGCTCACGCACGCGGAGGTCGCCGGCTACCGCAAGGTCTACGAGGCCCTGGACTTCGACGGGGTCTTCACGACCTTCGAGCAGGGCAAGAACGTCGGGCGGGCCGAGGTGCTGAAGCTCTTGGACTACCTCTTGCAAACCAAACCCACGATGGAGCCGATGCCTTTATGACGACCGGAAGGACGGAACCGCGTCCCGTGCAGCTTTACCGCGAGAACCTGCCGCCAGGCAAGATCGTGGACTTCCCCTACGGCGCCCTGGACAGGCTGGACGTCCCCATCCACTCGGCGACCCTGTGGCCCGAGGGGTACGAGACCTCCGTCGACGGCCTCAGCTACGGCACGACGCAGGACGAGGCCAGGATCGGGGCTTTCGGAGAGCTCGCGGAGGGGGCCTTCGCGAAGACCGAGGTCCCGAAGCTCCCCCGTGCCCGCGCCTCTTACAAAGATCTGGTCTCCCAACACGGCGAGCGAGGCGTCCTCGACCCGATCGAGGCCTGCCTCGAAGCCGGGAGCGCCTACGACCACGACCGCATCCTCGACTGGGTGGAGGCGCGCCGCTACCCCTCGGGGGAGACGGTCCTCGTGCCGCTCGATCTCGTCGCGTCCTCGCCGGGCGACCTGAGACCCGAGGAGCGGCGGGAGGCCCGGCTCGTCCTCCCGGTTACCAATGGCCTGGGGGCGGGGCCGAGCCTGGCGCACGCCCTCTCGCACGGCATCCTGGAGATGGTGCAGCGCGACGGCAACAGCGTCAACTACCGCGCGGTGGACCAGGGGGTCGTCATAGAGCTCGACGAGATCTCCGACCCTGAGACACGGGCGCTTCTGGAGGGCCTGGACCGGGACGGGATCGAGGTGATCCCCAAGCTCGCCGCCGACGACTACAGGATGACGAACCTCTACGTCGTCGGCCACGACCGCAACCCCGGGGACGCGGCCCACCCGATCATGCTGAGCGCCTGCGGCGAAGCCGCCCACCCCGACCGCGAGAAGGCCCTGCGCAAGGCCCTCCTGGAGTTCATCGCCGCACGTGCGCGCAAGCTCTTCCAGCACGGGCCTTTAGAGATCGTGGAGCCCGTCGCCCCTCCGGGCTACCTCGACCGCTTCCGCGGGAAGCCCGTCGAGGGCCAGGAGGAGCGGGCTTTGGAGGAGATGGTCAACTGGCTCTCCCTCTCCCACGAAGGCATGATGGACTTGCTGCGCGACCCCGTCTTCTCCAGGCGCTCCCGCGTCGCCTTCTCGGGGCTCCCGCGCACCCGATTCGAGGACGACGAGGACCGGGAGAAGCTCCTGGATTACGTGGTGGACCGCATGCACGAGGCTGGGATGGAGGTTCTCTACGTGGACCTCTCGCCCGACAGCACGGAGATGAAGGTCGTGCACGCGATCGTGCCGGGGCTCGAGGGCGAGACGATAAGCTACGGCAGGATCGGGGCCAGAAACCTCAAGCGCCTCCTCGAGCGCGGCAGCGACCTCGTGCGCGTGGGGAAAGCGCCGGAACGGGGGCGTAGGATCCTGCTCCCCGAACGCCACGAAGAGACCCTCGGCCCCGCCTGGATCGACGACGAGGCCCTGGAGCGCGCCGTAGGCCGCCTCTACCCCCTCTACCGCGAGCCCGACCGCCACCTCGCCGCCCAGGTCGCCGAGAGCCGGGGCCTCCTCTAGCCCATGGCCCTCCGCTTCGCCTACAACACCAACGGCGCCGCAAACCACCGCCTCGACGACGCCCTCATGCTCATCGCCGAGGCCGGCTACGACGGCGTGGCCCTTACCCTCGACCATCACCACCTCGACCCCTACGCCCCCGATCTCACCGGCCGCGCCGAAACCCTCGCCCGTCGCCTCGAAGAGCTCGGCCTCGGCATCGTCGTCGAGACCGGCGCCCGCTACCTTCTCGACCCGCGCACCAAGCACGAGCCGACGCTCGTGAGCCCCGAGCCCGAGGGCCGCGAGAAGCGCCTCGATTTCCTGTACCGTTGCGTCGAGGTCGCCGCCGCCACGAACGCCGAGGCCGTCTCGTTCTGGGCCGGCGTGCCGGGGGAGGGCGTGGACC
>JADDPR010000374.1 GCA_016781775.1 Rubrobacter sp.
TCAGAAACGCCACGCGCAACGACCACGCGAGGAACGTGAAGAGGACGACGAGCAGCAGGAGCCCCGTGCTCCGACGTCTCGCGACGGTACGCCCCTCGCGCATCGAAGCCGCTCCCCGCATACGCGCCTCCTCCCCCTGGCCCTCCGTGCCGGCCGCCCTGCGACTTCGGTCGGAGGATAGCCCACACGGCGGCGTTTCCAAGCTGGGGTATAGTTTGCCCCTACGCATCGCGGTCCGTATGCGGACGTACACGGGAGAAGAGGAGGGGCCATGCCTCAGATGAAGGCGATCCGGGTGGAGCAGTTCGGTGACCCGAGCGTGCTCCAATTTACCGAGGTGGAGCGGCCGGAGCCGGGCGAGGGCGAGGTCCTGATAGAGGTGAAGTCCGCCGGCGTCAACTACGCCGACACCATGCGCCGCCAGAACCAGTACGTCGTCCGCCAGGAGTTGCCGTTCACCCCCGGCTCCGAGGTCGCGGGCGTCGTCGCCGCGCTCGGTCCGGGCGCCCAGGACGTCTCCGAGGGAGATCGCGTCGTCACCCTCCTCGGCACGGACGGCTACGCCGAGTACGCCGTGGCCCCGGCCCGGAACCTCATCCCGATCCCCGACGGCATGGGCTTCGACGAGGCGGCGGCTATCCCCCTGCAGGGGATGACGGCCTACCACGTCATCAAGACGAGCGGGCAGATTCAGGAGGGCGAGTCCCTGCTCGTCCACGCGGCGGCCGGCGGCGTCGGCTACCTCGCCGTCCAGATGGCGAAGCTCCTCGGCGCGGGGACCGTCATCGCCACGGCGAGCACGCAGGAGAAGCTTGGCCTCGCCCGCGAGCTCGGGGCGGACGTCCTCATAAACTACACGGAGGAGGACTGGCCCCAAAAGGTCAAGGAGGCGACGGGCGGCAAGGGGGCCGACGTCATCATGGAGATGGTCGGCGGGGACTTCCCCGAGAAGAACCTCCATTGCCTCAACGTCTTCGGGCGTATGGTCGTCTTCGGGGCGGCGAGCGGCGACCGGGGGAGCCTCGTCCCCGCGGCGCTGATGAAGAAGAATCACGTCGT
This sequence comes from Rubrobacter sp., assembly GCA_016781775.1. Lineage (GTDB taxonomy): Bacteria > Actinomycetota > Rubrobacteria > Rubrobacterales > Rubrobacteraceae > Rubrobacter_F. Next base: position 1,060 of record JADDPR010000374.1, read on the forward strand.
CGCGGGCTTCTACCTGCCCCAGATTATGCGCCGCCCCGAACTCTTCGGTCCGAGCATGAAGGAGCTGCTCGGTTGGATCGCCTCCGGCCAGGTCAAGCTGAACATAGGCGGCCGTTACGGTCTCTCGGAGGCCCAGAAGGCCCACGAAGACCTCCAGGGCCGAAAGACGACGGGCAAGCTCGTCCTTAACCCGTAAAACCCCCGAGAAGACCGGAGATGGCCCTGCACATACGTTACGAGGAGGACGGCCTCCTGAGCTACCTGGAGGCCGGGGACGGGTCTGCCCCGGTACTGCTGATCCATGGCAATTTCGCCGGGAAGCTGTGGTGGAGCGAGATGCTCGCCGATCCCCTCTCCGGTATGCGCTTCATTGCCCCGGACCTGCCGGGCTTCGGCGAGAGCCGCGCGGACGGCGCCTTCCGTCCCTCCTTCCCCTTCTACGCCCGGAGCCTCGGGAGTTTCCTGGACGGGCTGGGGGTGGGACGGGCGATCCTGCTCGGGCATTCCTTCGGCGGGGCGGTCGCCACCGAGCTCGCCCTCTCAGACCCCGACCGTTTCCCCGCCCTCTTCCTGCTCGCCCCGGCCCCGCACACCGGCCTCTACACCCCGGAGTACCTGTATCCTTTTCTAGAGAGCTACCGCTACGACCGCTGGGGCCTGCGCGCGGCGCTCCGACAGAACCTCGGCACGCGCGTCCCCCCGTACTTTGAAGACCTCGTAGACGAGGCCGCGAGCATGCACCCGGCCAACTTCTCCGGCAACGTCCGCCTCCTCGCGAGCTGGAACGCGGGATCCAGGCTCCGCCGCTACGGAAACCCCGTCCTCGTCGCCTCCGGGGAG
>JADDPR010000091.1 GCA_016781775.1 Rubrobacter sp.
CGGTCGAGGTCCTTCGGGCTGATGTCCAGAAGGTAGCCCATCCGGCTCGGCACGCCCTTCACGAACCACACGTGCGCGATCGGGGCGGCCAGCTCGATGTGGCCCATCCGGTCGCGGCGCACGCGCGCACGCGTCACCTCGACGCCGCAGCGCTCGCAGATGATGCCCTTGAAGCGGATCCTCTTGTACTTACCGCAGTAGCACTCCCAGTCCTTGCTAGGACCGAAGATGCGCTCGCAGAAGAGCCCGTCCTTTTCGGGACGGAGGGTACGGTAGTTGATGGTCTCGGGCTTCGTCACCTCGCCGCGGGACCACTCGCGGATCTCATCGGCCGAAGTAAGGCCAATGGAGATCTTTTCAAGCTTGTTGATATCTATGTCGCGCTCTAGACCCTGCACGCTCAATAGTTCCTCTCTGTAAATCTCCCGTGGCAACCGTCCCGTAGGCGGGACGGCGCCGACTCGATAAGCCGGTTGCCGCCCCGCTCGACTCCGCCTTAGCTTGCGAAGGTGTCGGGCCGATCGTCGAGGTTGCCCGTGGGCTCCTCGCGGCTGAGGTTGATGCCGAGCGCCCTCGCCGCCTCGTCCCAGTCCCTGCGGTCCGAGTCCTCGGCCGCGGCTTCCGCGTTGTACACCGGCTTGACCGAGAGCCCGAGGGACTGCATCTCCTTCAGCAGCACCTTGAAGCTCGCCGGCACGCCCGGCTCGGGGATGTTCTCCCCCTTCACGATTGACTCGTAGCTCTTCACACGGCCGACCCTATCGTCGCTCTTGATGGTCAACAGCTCCTGCAGCGTGTGCGCCGCACCATAGGCCTCCAGCGCCCACACCTCCATCTCGCCGAAGCGCTGGCCGCCGAACTGGGCCTTACCGCCCAGAGGCTGCTGCGTCACGAGCGAGTACGGGCCCGTGGAGCGGGCGTGGATCTTATCGTCCACGAGGTGGAGCAGCTTGAGGATGTACATGTAGCCGACGGTGATCTTGCCGTCGAACGGCTCGCCGGTACGCCCGTCGTAGAGCGTGACCTTACCGCCGCGGCCCATCCCGACCTTCGAGCCGCCGTTCGTCCGAGCGGCCTCGATGGCCTCGTTGACGTCCTCGACCTGCGCCCCCGAGAAGACCGGCGTGGAGACGAACGTAGCCTCGCCCGGCACGTGGCCCTCGCCGATGCCCTGGCTCGCGGCCCAACCGAGGTGGGTCTCGAGGATCTGGCCGATGTTCATACGGCTCGGAACGCCCAGCGGCGAGAGGATAACGTCGACCGGACGGCCGTCCTCCATGAACGGCATGTCCTCCTCGGGCACGATCCTGGAGATGACACCCTTGTTGCCGTGGCGCCCGGCGAGCTTGTCGCCCTCCGCGATCTTGCGCTTCTTGGCGACAAAGACCCGCACCATCTCGTTGACGCCCGGAGCGAGCTCGTCGCCCGCCTCGCGCGAGAACCGCTTGACGTCGATGACGGTACCGCCCTCGCCGTGCGGCGCCTTGAGGGAAGAGTCCTTGACCTCGCGCGCCTTCTCGCCGAAGATAGCGCGGAGCAGCTTCTCCTCCGGCGTCGGCTCGGACTCGCCCTTCGGCGTGACCTTGCCGACCAGCACGTCGCCCGAGGTGACCTCTGCGCCGATGCGGATGATGCCGTCGGAGTCGAGGTTCATCAAAACGTCGTCGGAGGCGTTCGGGATGTCCCGCGTAATCTCCTCGGGGCCGAGCTTGGTGTCCCGCGCCTGGACCTCGTACTCCTCGATGTGGATCGAGGTGAGGATGTCGTCCTTGACGACCCTCTCGGAGATGATGATCGCGTCCTCGAAGTTGTAGCCCTCCCAAGGCATGAACGCGACGAGCATGTTCTTGCCGAGCGCCAGCTCGCCCTCGTCGGTCGAGGAACCGTCGGCCAGAACGGCACCGGCCTGAATCTCTTCGCCCTCGTTAACGAGCGGACGCTGATTCACGCACGTGCCCTGGTTGGAGCGGGCGAACTTCCTGAGACGGTACTCGTCAAGCTCACCGCCCTCGCGCCGCACGGAGATCTTCTCCGCCACGACCTTCTCCACGGTGCCCGGGTTCCGCGCTATGACCACGTCGCCCGTGTCCGTCGCCGCCCGGAACTCCATGCCAGTCCCCACGTACGGGGCCTCGCTGCGCAGGAGCGGCACGGCCTGACGCTGCATGTTCGCGCCCATCAGAGCCCGGTTGGCGTCGTCGTGCTCGAGGAACGGTATGAGCGCCGTCCCGACGGAGACCATCTGCACCGGATCGACGTCGACGTAGTCGACCTCGGCCGGCGTAACGGAAGTAACCTCGCCGCCGCGCTGACGGGCAAGGACGTTCTCGGCCGTGATCCGGCCGGTCCCCTCCTCCACAGGCGTGTTGGCCTGCGCGATCGTGAACTCCTCCTCCTCGTCGGCTGAGAGGTACTCGATCTCCTGGGTCACGTGACCGTCCGTAACCTTGCGGTACGGCGTCTGCACGAAGCCGTAGCTGTCCACCGTCGCATACGTCGAGAGCGACCCGATAAGCCCAATGTTCGGACCCTCCGGCGTCTCGATCGGGCACATACGACCATAGTGCGTCGGGTGGACGTCACGGACCTCTATCGGGGCCCTCTCACGAGACAAACCACCTGCGCCCATCGCCGACAGACGCCTGCGGTGAGACAAACCGCTCAGGGTGTTCGTCTGGTCCATAAACTGCGAAAGCTGCGAGGAGCCGAAGAACTCCTTGATCGCCGAGGCCACCGGCTTCGTGTTCACGACGCTCTGCGGCGTGATGGTGTCGGTGTCCTGCGTCGTCATCCTCTCGCGCACGACCCGCTCCATCCGGTACATGCCGATCCGGAACGCCTCCTGCACGAGCTCCCCGACGGTCCTGAGACGACGGTTCCCGAAGTGCTCGTACTCGTCGAGCCTGGGGCGGATGCGCTCGTAGTTGATCCGGCCGAACTCCTCGTCCTCCGAAACCTCCTGCGAGAGCTCGATAAGCCGCTTCAGAAGGCCCTCGATGTCCTCGATGGTGAGGGTCTGCGTCTCCAGGGGCACGTCGAGCTTGAGCTTCTTGTTGACCTTGTACCGCCCAACCTCGGAGAGGTCGTAGCGCTTGGGGTCGAAGAACAGCCCGTCGACGAGGTTCTCGGCGTTCTCGCGGTTGACCGGCTCGCCGGGACGCTGGCGGCGGAAGACCTCGAGCAGCGCGCTCTCGCGATCCGTCGTGTCGTCCTTGTCGAGGGTGTTCCGGATAAGCCACGAGTTGTCGAAGCGCTGGAGGATCTCCTCCGGCCCGCCCATGTCGAGCGCCTTGAGGAGCACCGTAACCGGCAGCTTCCTCTTGCGGTCGATGCGCACGGAGACGAAGCCCTTCGTCTCGACCTCGAACTCGAGCCAGGAACCGCGCGAGGGCATGAGGCTCGCCGTCAGAACCTGCTTGGTCATGTCCTTCGGCTCCATAACGTACGCCCCCGGCGAACGCACGAGCTGGGTCACGACGACACGCTCGGTCCCGTTGATGATAAAGGTACCGGAATCGGTCATGAGCGGGAAATCGCCCATAAAGACGTCCTGCTCCCGAAGCTCCCCGGTCTCCTTGACGATAAAACGAACCCGCACGAAAAGGGGCGCGGAGTACGTCTTATCCTTGGTTACGCACTCTTCCTGAGTGTAGGGCGGCTCGGCGAAGTGCGGCTCCCCGAACTCCACGGCATAAGACCCCGTGTAATCCTCGATAGGAGAGATCTCCACGAGGGTCTGCCGGATACCGTCCGTGCGGAACTTCTCGAACGAACTCCGCTGAATTTCTATAAGATTGGGCAGATCGAAATTGGCCTGCATCTGGGCATAGGGGTGCCGCTTACGACGCACAATAGGGGTCACCAAATCAGTTCTCCTCCGGGGGTAATTGTTGAAGAACGGTATAACACGCAAGCGAATATCTTACCCTCCCGCACCGGGAAAGTCAAGATATCCGCAGAAAGATTATGGGGTATCGGTCGTTACCGTCCAACGCGGGGAAGTCTAGCACCGGAAGGCGCAATCGACAACCCGAACCGACCCCTTACGTGATGTATGCAGAAGGCGCCCCTACCATGGTTGGTAGGGGCGCCCCTTTGCCTCGCGACCGGTAGCGGCCGGAGGAATCTACCCTTCCGAAGCTACTTCAGCTCGACGGTGGCGCCGGCCTCGGTGAGCTTGTCCCTGAGGGCCTCGGCGTCCTCGCGGGAGAGGGCCTCCTTGACCGGGTTCGGGGCGTCGTCCACAAGGGCCTTCGCCTCCTTGAGGCCCAGGCCCGTCGCGGCGCGCACCTCCTTGATGACCTGGATCTTCTTGTCGCCCGCGGACTGCAGGACGACGTCGAACTCCGTCTGCTCCTCCTCGGCCGCAGCGGCACCGTCGCCGTCAGCCGCGCCGGCCGCCGGGGCCGCCGCGAAGGCCGCCGCCGATACGCCGAACTCTTCCTCGAACATCTTCACGAGTTCGGAGACCTCGAGGACCGACTTCTCCTTGATCGCGTCCAAAATCTCCTGGTTGCTCAAAGCCACTTTCTTTCCTCCTGTTGCTCTACTGCTCTCTGCCTACTGCCTTACTTACTGCTTCTGCTCGGCCACCTGGTTCAGAACGACCGCCAGGTTCCTCAGCGGCGCGTTCAGGACCGTTACGAGCCCGGCCACGGGGGCCTGTATCGCGCCGAGAAGCTGCGCGAGAAGCTGATCCCTACCGGGGAGCTTGCTCAGGGCCACCACGTCGTCGCTGCCCATCACCCGGCCACCGTCGAGAAGCCCGCCCTTGAGCTCGAACGCCTCGACCTCGCCCGCAAACTCGGCCATGAGCTTCGCGCTCACCACCGGGTCGTCCGAGAACGCCAGCGCCGTCGGCCCGACCAGGAACTCTTCGAGCCCCTCGATGCCGGCCTCGTTCGCCGCCCTCTGCGCCAGGGTGTTCTTCGCCACGACGAAGTCCACGCCGGCCTCCCGGCTACGCGCACGGAGCCGGGTGCTCTGGGCAACGTTCATGCCCTTGAAGTCCACGAGCAGCACCGAGCTGCCGCGCAGCTTCTCGGTGAGCTCCTCGATCACGCGCGCCTTGTCTTCCCTCTTCACCTCGCCTCCTCTACTTCCGGAGAGACAGAAAGCCCCGGGGCCGCAAGGGCACCCGGGGCTAAGAAAGCTCTAGGATTCTTGCGACCTCGACCGGGTGTTCGTTTAAATCCTCTCGGATCCCGGTTGTCTCTGGTCTACGTTGCTCGTGCTTTTACGCGGGCGAGATACTACTCCCTCTCGACCGCGGGGTCAACCTTGATGGAAGGGCCCATTGTAGTCGTTACGGCGATGGACTTGAAGTAACGGCCCTTCACCGGGGCGGGGCGCACGCGCTGCAGCTCGTCGCGCATGGCGAAGTAATTCTGCACCAGGCTATCCACGTCGAACGACTTCTTGCCGATGATGCCGTGGATGATCCCGTACCTATCGACCCGGTACTCGATCTTGCCGCGCTTGATGTCCTCGACCGCGCGCCCGACGTTCGGCGTAACGGTCCCGCTCTTCGGGTTCGGCATGAGCCCGCGGGGACCGAGAATCTGGCCGAGCCTACCGACGACCCGCATCTGGTCCGGCGTCGCCACCGCGACGTCGAAGTCCAGGAAGTTCTCGTTCTGAACGCGCGACGCAAGGTCCTCGGAGCCCACGACGTCGGCCCCGGCCTCCTCGGCCTCCCGGGCGCTGTCGCCCTCGGCAAAGACGGCCACTCGACGAGTCTTGCCCGTACCGTTCGGGAGCATGAGCGTGCCGCGCACCATCTGGTCGGCCCTGCGCGGGTCGACGTTCAGGTTGACGTGCACCTCGACGCTCTCGTCGAACTTGGCGCCTTCGAGCTCCTTGAGAAGCTCCAGCGCCTCGCGTGGCCCGTAGAGCCTCTCCTGATCTATCCTCTGCTTCTGTTCCAAGAGCCTCTTAGCCATTGACCGTAATCCCCATGCTCCGGGCCGTACCCTCGACGATCTTGACCGCGCCGTCGACGTCGGCGGCGTTGAGGTCCGGCATCTTCGTCCTTGCGATCTCCTCGACCTGCGATCGGCTGACCTCGCCGACCTTCGCCCGGTTAGGCTCGCCGCTCCCCTTCTGGATCCCGGCGGCCTGCTGCAGCAGGAACGCCGCGGGCGGCGTCTTGGTCACGAAGGTGAAGGTACGGTCCTCGAAGACCGTGATCTCCACCGGGACGACCTGCCCCATCTGCTCGCGCGTGGCGTCGTTAAACTGGCGCACGAACTCCCCGATGTTCACCTGAGCTTGGCCAAGGGCCGGGCCGACTGGAGGAGCCGGGTTGGCCTGTCCGCCGGTGATCTGCAACTTCAGCTTTCGCGCGACGCGCTTGCCGCGCCCACGTCCTCTACCCATTTATCCTATCCCTTCCGAATGGTTACAGCTTGGCGACCTGGCTGAAGGAGAGCTCGACCGGCGTCTCACGCCCGAAGATCGAGACAAGAACCTTCAACCTCGACTGGTCCACGTTTATCTCGGAGATGACGCCGGTGAAGTCCGCGAGCGGCCCGGCGATGACCTTGACCGTCTCCCCGATGGAGTAATCCACCGTGGTCTTGACCTTCTCGCGCGTCTCGGCGGCCTGCTCCGGCCTGAGAAGACGCTCGACCTCCGCCCGGCTGAGCGGGAGGGGCTTGTCCCCGTTGCCAACGATCTGGGTGACGCCCGGCGTCTGGCGGACGAGCCTCCAGGTGTCGTCGTTCATGTTCATGTTCACCAGGATGTAACCCGGGAACTGGCGCTGGATCGTCGGGACCTTCTTGCCGTCCTTGATCTCGATGACGCTCTCGGTCGGGATGCTGATCTCCCCGAAGTGGCGCTTGAGACCGAACGAATCTATGCGCCGCTCCATGGTGGCGCGAACCTTGTTCTCGTGCCCCGAATAGGTGTTGACGACAAACCACTTCTTCAAAAGAACAAACTCCTACAGGAATACGATCCGGGCGAGGTTCTGGAAGATGAAGTCCCAGAAAGCAACGAAAGCCGTGAGCGCGACCACGATGATAAGCACCACGGCCGTGCTCTGCTGAAGCTGATCCCGGTTCGGCCAGGTCACACGCCGCAACTCGGCCCGCACGTTGCGGATAAAATCTATAAGGCCGCCAAAGCGCCGCTTCTGTTGCTGCTGCGCCTGGCTTCTGCCGCCTCCGGCCGATGCCGCGCTTCGTTTGTTGCCCATCGTCTTTCTTACGCCCCTATCGGTTTAGGTGAAGCAGGGCAGGAGGGACTCGAACCCACGACCTGCGGTTTTGGAGACCGCTGCTCTTCCAACTGAGCTACTGCCCTTTGCTTGCTACCTCGTCTCCCGGTGAAGCGTGTGCTTCTTGTCCCAGGGACAGTACTTCATCAACTGGATGCGGTCCGGGGTGTTGCGCCGATTCTTCCGGCTGTGATAATTCCGGCGCTTGCACTCCTCGCAAGCCAGCGTGACCAATTGTCGCACAGATCTCCTCCAAATCACAGGGGCGAGACATAGCGCCCCGCCCCCTAAAACTACTAAGGTCAGCCTACTCCACGATCTCGGTGACGACGCCGGCCCCGACCGTGCGGCCCCC
>JADDPR010000100.1 GCA_016781775.1 Rubrobacter sp.
TATCTTCGGGCTCCCCGATCCCACCCGCGCCACGAGCGAGGAGAGCTCCCCGTTCGGGCCGACTCCCCTGTACCGGGTCGTCTCCAGCCCCCGCGCCTCGAACCAGCCGTTCACGAAGTCCATCGTCGACTCGGCGGAAGCGGGCGTGTACGACCTGTACCCCACCAGCCTGCGGGTCAGCGAGAGCACCTTGGCCTTGTTCGTTACCACCGCCAGTTCGAGATCCCCATTCTCCTTAGACCAAGCTACAGAGGTGATCCACGCATCTTAGCAACCGTTTGCCGAATAGTCTCTCGTACTGTCCGTAAAGGGCCCCGAAAAACGCGGAGGCGCTAATGCGGGCACAGAGAGAGTCGCACCGCGCACGCGCCCCCGGAGCAATTCGGGAGTGGCACCAACCCGGCCCTGTTCACCATCGTCCTCGCACCCATCGCAACGGCATCCGCGATGGGCTGGGGCAACAGATTTCCAGGTTCTAGAACAACCGCCAGCCTCGGCGTCTCGGCGGCCTTTCCCATCGTACCCTACCCGCGAACCAGGCGAGGCCGCAGGCCCTGCCCCAACCTCCTTGCTAACAAGTAAGCCCTGCCGGTCTTCGCAGGCCCATACCTGCCGGGGTGAGACGGAGCTTAGTGCTGCATTGCGGGCTCGATGCCGAAGGCGACCGTCGCGCCGAGTCCGGAGAGCTTCTCCTCGAAGCTCTCGTAGCCGCGGAGGATGTGCCTCGCACCGTCCACGATCGTGGTCCCCTCGGCGACCAGGCCGGCCATGACGAGGGCCGCCCCGCCCCTGAGGTCCGGCGACTGGACGATCGTGCCGGAGAGCTTCCTCGGCCCCCTGACCATCGCGCGGTGACCACCGAAAAGGTCTATTCCGGCGTTCATCCGGTTCAATTCCTCCGCGACCTGCAGGCGGTTCTCGTAGACGTTCTCCGTGATGATCCCGGCGCCGGAGGTCTGGGTGAGCAGCGTGATCATCTGCGCCTGGAGGTCGGTAGCGAAGCCGGGGAACGGGAGCGTCGAGACGTCAACGCTGCCGAGCTCGGCGGGCTCGGAAACCTGAACGCGCAACCCATCGCCGGTGTCCACAACGTCCACGCCCATTTCACGCAGCTTGACGAGCTCCATCTTGAGGTGCGCGGGGTCCACGCCCCTCACCGTTACGTCCCCACCGGTCGCCGCGGTCGCCATGACGAAGGTCCCCGCCTCGACGCGGTCGCCCAGCACCACGTAATCGACGGGATGCATCTTCTCGACGCCCTCCACCACGACCCGGCCGGTCCCCGCCCCGAACACGTTGGCGCCCATAAGGTTCAAGAACTCCGCCAGGGCGACGACCTCGGGCTCGCGGGCGCCGTTCTCGATGATGGTCGTACCCTTCGCCAGCACGGCGGCCATCATCACGTTCTCGGTCGCGGTGACGCTCGGGTACTCGAAGCGGACCTCGGCCCCCCTCAGCCCGTTCGGTGCGGTGGCCCTTATAAAGCCGTGGTCGAGCTCGATCTCCGCACCGAGCGCCCGCAGCCCGTTGAGGTGGAAGTCGAACTTCCTAAGGCCCAGGTTGCACCCGCCCGGGGCCGAGACCTCCGCCTCACCGAAGCGGGCGACGAGCGGACCGAGCACCACGATGCTCGCTCGCATCTGGCGCACCAGGTCGTACGGGGCGGTGTAGGAGTCGATGGAGCCCGTGTCGATCTCCAAGGTGTTGCCGTTAAAGTCGCTGCCGGCGCCGAGGCCATCGAGGACCGCGAGCATCGTATCGACATCCCGGATACGGGGCACGTTGTGTAGCGCCGTGCGCCCCGGGGCAAGGAGCGCTGCCGCCATAAGCTTCAGGGCCGCGTTTTTGGCACCCGAAACCCTTACCTCGC
>JADDPR010000447.1 GCA_016781775.1 Rubrobacter sp.
TCATTCCCTGGCGCGGCTCGAACTCCGAGGTTCGGTAGCCGCCTGGTGGGAGCTTGTTTCTGGTGCTACTTCCCTCTCCGGGTTAGCGCTTCGACGAAGTATGCGGGGTTCAGTTCCTCGCCGGTGGCCCGGAGCACGGTGGTCTCCCAGTCGTCGCGGGCGCCTGGGCCGAAGACGGCCTCTTGCAGGTAGCGACCGGAGAGCTCGTGTTCGTAGATCGGTCCCTCCACGACGTTCTCCTCGATGTGGCGGCGGAGTTGGGCTGCGGTGAGGTGGCCGAGGACGTAGTTGTGGTAGTAGATCGGGGCTACGGCGACGTGGATCTTGGCGGCCCAGTCGGGCTCGTCGCGCTCCGGAGGGCGTGCCTGGAGTTGCAGGTCCTCGACGAGGTCCCACCACAGCTCGTTCAGGTCCTCGCGGTCCGGGTCCTCGTAGAGGGCGGCCTCGAAGCGGTACATCACGAGCGCCCAGCGGACGAAGGCGAGCTTGTCGGCACGCTCGCTCCGGAGGAGGTACTCGCGGTCGGCGTCGAGCGCGTCCTCCGAGACGCCCACGACGGAGGAGATCCAGGCCGGGTCGCTCGCCAGAGCGCCCATCATGAGGGCGATCGCCTCGGTGGTGCTGGTGTGGGCGACGGAGCGAAGCAGGTACGGCAGGCTGGGGTTTATGTGCTTGTCGTAGACGGCGTGCCCGAACTCGTGCAGCATGGTGTCTGCCCAGTACGCGTCCGGCTGCACGTTCGCGAGCACCCTGACGTCGTAGGGGTAGTTCCTCCCTATGGGTATGCAGAACGCGTGCTGGCTCTTGCCGGGGCGCTCGTAGAGGTCGCTCCGGGCGAGTACATCCCTCACCTCGAGCCCCATCCTGTCGTAGGTCTCGCGGGTCAGGGCTTCCAGGTCCCTGCCCTGGAAGTGGCGGTCCGCGTCCGCCGCGGGCCCCCCGTCCGGGCTCCCGAGGGCGGCGATCTCGTGCGTGCAGCTCTGAAAGAACGGGTCCGACAGGTGCCACGGCATCACCCGCTCGACCCCGAACCTCCGCTCGAGCTCCGCGTCGATCTCGCCCCTCAACTCTTCGAAGGGCGCGCGCGTCGCGGCCTCGAGGTCGTCCATGAGCCGGTCGAGAACTTGGACGTCGATCTCCTGGAGGTCCAGCGCACGCTCGCGATGGTTCGGGTAGCCGGCGGCCCGGGCGAGCTCGTTTCTGAGTCGGGCGAGCTCCCTGACGGTCCCCTCGACGGGCCGACCGACGGACTTCGAGGCCTCCCAGGCCTCCCGCCTCAGGGCCGTGTCGTCGGAGGAGCGCAGGATGCCCCGCAGCTCGTTCTCGCTCTTCTCGGCGCCCGCGACCCTGCCCCGGTGGTTGTTGTAGACCGAGTTCGCCTCGGCCTCGAGTTCCTCGACGCGGGTGAGGATCGCCTCGTCGCCCTGCCGACCGGCGAAGGTCTTGTACAAGATCTCCAGCCGCCGGCGCAGGATCTGGCTCTCAACGGCCTCGCGCCCCTCGTACCAGCCCTTGACCTTCTCGAACTCGGCGCGGTCGGAAAAGAGGGCGTTGTACTCCTTACCGATGCGCACGACCTCCTTGCTCGCCTCCTCGGTGCCGGTGGTCGCCAGAACCCAATAAGCCTCGCCCGACGCTTTCTCCACCGGCGCCAGCCGCTCCTCGAAAGAGGCGATAAAGTTTTGTATCTCCGCGGTATCCATGGTCGAAGCCGTCCTCTCTGAATAGGACTCGAAAACGCTAGTCTTACACACGCTGCCGTAGTGCTACCCCTACGCCGGGAACTCTTACCCCGAAGACGGCCGGAGGCGACCTCCAAGCCTCCCACCCAGGTACCCCGCGAGAAGGGTCAGAAGAAAGAAAAGCGAGAATGCCACGGCCCAGAAGGA
>JADDPR010000098.1 GCA_016781775.1 Rubrobacter sp.
AGTCTCGTGCCAGATTCCCACGCTCCCGCTACTCCTGGCCTCCCGGTTGAAGCGCTGCCAGGCGGGGAGGTGGGGATCGTTGGGGTCTTTGGCGAAACGCTCCAGATCCTCGAAGGAACGCCAGTACTGCACGATGGCCGGACCGCGCGAGTAGAGGAAGTACTCCGCCCCGAGGAAGCCCTTCTCCGGGTGTGCGTAGAGCTCCTTGAGCATCGGTCCCATCGCCCGGGCCGTCGGCACCCAACTCCGGAAGTCGAGGAACCGGTTGATGCGCAGCCCGATGATGAAGACGGCGAAGGGTTCATCCCTCCTGGCCGTGAACCTGCCTCTCTGCACGCCGCTCATATCTCGCTCCTTTCCAGGTCTCGCCTCGCCCCATCTGCATCAGGCTCCAACAGCTTCAACCCCGGCTCGCCGTACGACTCTCGGATCTCACCTTGCGATCCAACCCCCTCCATCGTTTCCCAGAGGGCGTAGTAGAGGGCACCGCCTCGTGCCCGGACCTTCAGGTGCCCGCCCTCGGCCAGGCCCTTGAGCATCTCGTCCGCCTCGGCCACCGTCAGCGACGTCTCCATCGCCGCCCGCGCGGGCGTCAACTCGCCGTACTCGTGCAGAGCCCGAAGAAGCTCACGCTCTTTGCCACCACCGACGGACGACATGTCTGGGTTGGAGAGCCCGGCTACCCCGCGCGTCAGCAGGCGGAAGGCCGGGAACGACACCCAGAAGTACGTCGTGAAGATCCACCACGACCCCGGGGCGAGCGCGACGAGGGCGAGGCCGGAGAGCGCCACGGGCACCAGGACGGCCAGCGAAGCGAGGATCTGGCCCTTCGGGCTCACCGAGGCCCAAGCGTCCGAACCGCGGACCGCTCGGACTCTGCTACCGCGCATCGCCGGCCCCTTCCTGTGCCGCTGCCCGGCGTGCTCGCAGGGCGACGAGGGCCAGGAGCGTCACGCTGGTCAGGAGGCCGGCCAGGATCGCGAGCGCGAGAGCGCCGGCCGCCGGGCTGGCGTAGGCGGCGTAGATGTCCGCGATCGGCGCCTCGTGGCCCCCCACGGGCACGAAGTGGACGAAGCCGAGCATCAGGAGCCCGCCGACGGCCACGAACAGGTGGTATCCGGCGATCGAACGCCCCCGCGCCGTCCAGTAGATTCCGGGCAGGATCAACGCGTAGACCACGAGGCTGAACGTGAACGGCGTGACCTCCGCCTCGAACGGCCAACCCGAGTGACTGCCCCGCACCACGTGATCCGCATGGTGCAGCAAGCTAAAGATGGTCGCCGCCGTCGCAAGGCCCAACAGAGCGCGCCGGTAGCCCTTGCGCCCCCTCGCTCCCGCCGTGCCCGTGTTTACCGCTACGTTCGCGTTCATCGGGCCACCTCCGATCCCCGATCTTCCATCGGCTCCCCCACGGCCGGCCGCACCTCCAGCGTGATCTTGCCGACCTCCCGGTGCCCGAAGAGGTGGAACATCGCGAGCCCGAACCGGTACTTCTCCCGCAGAGCCGCCCCCGCGCGCTCCGCTATACTCCCACCCTCGATGGGCCGGGCGACCCCCTCGATGCTCTCGCCTCTGGGCTTGCCCGTGGCGTTGGACGGTGCCAGCAGGACGCGCGGGTCGTTGCGGATGCGCTTCATCTTCCCCGAGCCGGGAGGGGTGGTCATGTAAACATGCCCGTCGACGGTCACGAACCAGAGCGGGGTCGAGACCGCCTCCCCGCTCTTCCTGAACGTGGTGAGGTTGACGTACTTGTGCCCCTCCAGGGCGGCGAAGGGGTGCGGCTCGCTCCGCTGCTCTTCGACAACCAACTCCCGAACACGCAACCGTCCCACCTCCAGGTCCTCTATAGACAAATGCCCGACCTTACCCTTCTTGACCGCGAGCCGCCGGATCGCCAGCGCCCCTATCGCGACAGCCCCTAACGCCGTCGCACCGGCCGCCGCCGCTCCCAGGCTCGTGCTACCGAGGGCCGTCGCCCCGCGAACGGGTGCCACCCGCGCCCCGAAGGGCGTCCCCTTCGCTCTCGCCGACCTGCGTCTCCCCATCGACTTCTCCTCCCTAGCCCACGCGCGTTCCGGGGCCGCGAAGGGGTAGCGGATCGTTCCGGAACCGCGCCTCTCTCCAACCTTCATCTCCCTCAGCTCCCATCGCACTATATGTAAGTATTGACATATGGTACTCTATGGCCTGCTACTCTATATGTCAAGAGTGACGTAAAAGAAAATCGGAGGAAGATGACGACGCTTGGTTACGCGATCCTTGGTTTGTTGGCGCGGGAGGGTCTCAGCGGGTACGACCTGACGCAGAGGATGAAGGGGCGGGTGGGGTATTTCTGGAGCGCGAGGCACAGCCAGATCTACCCGGAGCTCGCGCGGCTGGAGGATGGTGGCTTCGTGACGCACAGCGTGGTCGAGCAGCGGGACCGGCCGGACAAGAAGGTCTACGAGATAACGGACGTCGGGCTCGAAGCCCTCAAGGATTGGGTGACCGAGCCGCCGCCCGAGAAGCCCACGCGCGACGAGTTGACCTTGAAGGCGTACTCCGTCTGGCTCGCGGACGGGGAGGAGGCGGCGCGGGTTTTTCGCGCCGAGGGGCTCAAGCACGAGGAGCAGCTCGCTCGTTACGAGGAGATCCGCTCGTGGATGGAGGACGAGTGGCGCGAGGATCTCTCCAGCCCCGGTTCGCCGCACTTCGCCTCCTACGCGACGTTGCAGCGCGGGATAATCCACGAACGCGGCTACGCCGAATGGTGCCGTTGGTTGGCCGAGGCCGTCGGCGGGGAGATTTCCATTTCCGGAAGAGGCGAGGCGTAGGGAGCGTTGCAGTGGTCCTCTTCCGTTGGAGTTCGGGCAGAGGCTAGGGATCCGGAGGGTCATGGAGTTGCGCAGGTACCGCGAGGAGGATCGGGGGGCGCTGGCCCGGCTGGGGGTGCTGGCCTTCGGGATGGGGGCGTCGTACTGGGAGGAATACTACGACCCGGAGAGGAACTCCAGGCTCGACCCGAGCCTCGTCTACGTCATCGAGGACGACGGCGAGCCCCGGGCGACGGTGACGGTGCTGCCGATGGAGGCCTTCGTCGACGGGGAGCCCGTGGAGATGGGCGGCATCGCGGCGGTCAACGCCCACCCGGCCTACAGGCGCCGGGGCTACGCGGGCAAGCTCATGCGGGCGTCGATCGGCGGGATGCGGGAGCGGGGGATGCCGCTCTCCATGCTCCACCCCTTCGCCCACGCCTTCTACCGGGCCCACGGCTGGGAGCTCGCCACCGAGGCCGTCAAGTACGAGCTCTCGCCCGCGCAGATCCCGACGAGCGGCGAGCAACGGCGCGTCCGGGCCTACGATCCGAGCCGGGGCGATCTCGCCCGCATGCAAGAACTCTTCGGTGGTTGGGCGGCGACGCGCCCGTGCTCTGTCGGCCGCGGCGAGGGCCGCTGGTTGCAGGTTCTGGCCCGCGAGGATCAGGAGGCCGCCGTCTACGAGGCGGAAGACGGCACGATCGAGGGCTACCTCCTCTACAAGCAGTCCGAGGGGAGCGGTGACCCCCCGAATACCCTCGACGTCTCCGAGCTCGTCGCGAACACGCCGGCCGCGAGGGAGGCGCTCGTCTCTTTTATGGGTGCCTACAATCCCCGGATGTATACCGTCAAGCTCTCGACCCCGCGCGGCGAACCCCTGCACCCCTACATGCCCGACTCCCACGTGCGGGCGCGTCTGGAGCCCGAATACATGCTCCGGCTTGTCGACGTGGAGGGCGCCCTTGGGCTGCTGAAGCGTACCGTGAACGAGCCGCTCGTGCTCCACGTCTCCGACGACGTGGTCCCCGAGAACTCTGGCTCGTACACGATGGGCGACGGCGGGGTGACGCGGGGTGCGGAGGCAGAGGCGAGCGTCACCCTCGACGTGCGCCGGCTGGCCCAGCTCTATGCCGGTTATCTGTCCGCCGGCCAGCTCGCACGGTATGGGCTGATCGAACCCACGTCCGAGAAGGCCGTCGAGCTCCTGGAGGCATGGTTCCCCGTGGGCGACCCGTACGTCTCGGTGCCGGACCATTTTTGAGCCGTCGGCTCTCAGCTAGCAGCCGTCAGCGAAGGCTTTGCTCGGAGCAGAGGGCGCGACGGAGGGTTCCGGTCGTCGTCGCCCTTATATACTGGACCACGAGCGCAAGCGGCAACCGGCCATGCTGAGGGCCGATTGCCGACGGCTGATAACTATTACACGGAGGTTCGCGCATGAAGACCACTGGCACCGTCGGGTACGCGGCGATGTTCGAACAGTTCCACCCGACGGACCTACTGAAGTGGTGCAAGACGGCCGAGGAGAACGGCTTCTCGTCCGTCATGGCCTCGGACCACTTCCATCCCTGGACGCC
Source organism: Rubrobacter sp. (assembly GCA_016781775.1). Taxonomy (GTDB): domain Bacteria; phylum Actinomycetota; class Rubrobacteria; order Rubrobacterales; family Rubrobacteraceae; genus Rubrobacter_F. The sequence goes on from JADDPR010000098.1 coordinate 4,370, forward strand.
CGAGCAGGGCGAGAGCGCCTTCGTGTGGAGTTGGATGGGCGCCCTCGGGGCGACGACGAACCTGCGCTTCGGGACCGGGGTCACGCCGCCGGGTTTCCGGTACCACCCCGCGATCATCGCTCAAGGAGCGGCTACCCTGGAGGCGATGTACCCGGGGCGCTTCTGGCTTGGGCTTGGGGCGGGCGAGGCCCTCAACGAGCACATCGTCGGTGAGTACTGGCCGGAGGCTCCCATCCGTTTACGCATCCTCATGGAGTCGATCGAGGTGATCCGCAAGCTCTTCACGGGCAAGGTCGTGAAGTACTCAGGCGACCACATAAAGCTCGAGAGCGCGAGGCTCTACACGATGCCCGACACGCCGCCCCCGATCTACGTGGCGACCGCGGGGCCCTTGCAGAGCCGCAGAACGGGCGAGTTTTGCGACGGGATCATCACCGTGGGAGCGGCCGACGAGAAGATAAAGATGCTCATGGAGAAGTTCGAGGAGGGGGCGCGCCGGGCGGACAAGGACCCTTCCCAGATGCCGCGCATGATCCAGCTGCACGTCTCCTGGGCCGAGAGCCAGGAAGAGGCCGAGAGCCAGGCCGTCAAGGAGTGGCCGAACGGCGGCATGCCCTTCCCCAAGGGGGACATAAAGAACCCCGAGGATTTCGCGGCGATAGCCAAGCAGGTCACGGTCGAGAACTTCAAGAACCGCGTCCTGATGAGCGCCGACCTCGACGAGCACCTCGAGCACGTCCAGAAGTACGTGGACCTCGGCTTCGACGAGGTCTACGTCCACAACGTCGGGCGCAACCAGGAGGAGTTCATCAAGGCCTACGGCGAGCGCGTCATCCCCAAACTCCGCTGGCCTGATAAGGGGTAGATTCCAGCGCCTGACCGAAGGCCGGAGTCTTTCGAGCTCTGGCCTTCGGTGCCTATTCTGCTTCCTTATGCGCCGTTCAGGTAGCGCTTCGGGCAGCGGGCGACAAGGGAGTAGGTAGTGTCGACCATGTTCCCGACGTAGAGCTCGCCGACCTGGGTGAGAAGCTGGTAGGCGTCGAGGGTGGGGCCTGAGATGTTCGGGGACCACACCGCGCCCGGCCCAACCGGCCCGAAGATCGATCCACACGCCTGGTTGTCGGAGCCTATACTGCCCGGCGGGGTGGGAGCGGCGACGCGGGAACGACGGGCTCGGGGCTACGCGGCGCGTCCGGGTTGGAAACGATGGGCTTTCGGGGGGTAGTTTGGCCCCGAAAGCGTGCCTTTCGTGCAGGCGGGGTGTTGCTTCTGTACGCTCGGCCAAAGAGAATTCGGGTCGAGATCTCTTAACTACGGTCACGAGCGAGTTTTTGGAGGGAGCCCGAGAGTGTATGACCTGATCCTGCGCGGCGCGCGTTTCGAGGACGCGGTCGCGGATGTCGCCGTCGCGGGGGGCCGTATAGAGCGGATCTCGCCACGCATACAAGAAGGCGGCGGGCGGGAGATCGACGCCGGAGGACGCCTGCTCTCGCCGCCGTTTATCGAGTCGCACGTCCACCTCGATACGACCCTGACCGCCGGAGATCCCCGCTGGAACGAGTCCGGGACGCTCTTCGAGGGCATCCAGATCTGGTCCGAGCGCAAGCGGAGCGTGACGCGGGAGGACGTTATCTCCCGCGCGACCGAGCTTCTCCGCTGGCAGGCCGCCCAGGGCGTACTCCACGTCCGCACCCACGTCGACGTGACCGACCCCGACCTGACGGGCTTGAAGGCGATGCTGGAAATCAGGGAGAAAGTTCGGGGCTGGACGGACGTGCAGATTGTCGCCTTCCCCCAGGAGGGCATCCTCTCCTATCCCCGCGGTACGGAGCTGATGGAGGAGGCGCTGAGGCTCGGGGCGGACGTTGTCGGCGGCATCCCCCACTATGAGCACACCCGGGAGATGGGCGCCGAGTCCGTCCGGGAGAGCTTCCGGCTCGCCGAGAAACACGACAAGCCGATCGACATCCACTGCGACGAGACGGACGATCCGGAATCCCGCTTTCTGGAGGTCATGGCGGCGGAGGCGATCCGAACGGGGATGGGGCAGCGCGTGACGGCGAGCCACACGACCGCCTTCGGCTCCTACGACAACGCCTACGCCTTCAAGCTGATGGGCTTCCTGACGAAGGCGGTCATCAACTTTGTGGCGAACCCGCTCATAAACATAACCCTCCAGGGCCGCTACGACTCCTACCCGAAGCGGCGCGGCATCACCCGCGTCAAGGAGTTGTGGCAGAACGGGCTGAACGTCTCCCTCGGCTACGACGACATCATGGACCCCTGGTACCCCCTCGGGACCGGCGGGATGCTGCAGCCCGCCCACATGGCCGTCCACGCATGCCACATGACGAGCCGCGAGGAGGTCACGGCCTGCTTCGACATGGTGACCGAGAACGCCGCCCGCACCCTGGGGCTGGAGGGCTACGGCATTGCCGAGGGCGGCCCGGCCAGCTTCGTGCTCGTCGACGCGCCGGACAAGTGGGACGCTCTCCGCCGCCTCGCGACCACGACGCTCGTGGTGAGGGACGGCGAGGTCATAGCGGAGGCACGGCCGGCGGAGCACCGGCTCATGGGTGAGACCGTCACGTTTCAGAGGGGGACGGAGGGGCTGGGGGACTTCGTGGGGCAAGGGTCAGGGAGCGGCGAGAGAACGGAGCGAGGATGAGCAGATCGACGAGCGGCGGACAGGGGCGCGGCGAGCTGTCGGAGGCCGTGCACATCGAGCGCCACAACAGCATCGAGCCGGTTCCGGACCGAGACAAGGACGCGACGGCTCTGGACCAGTTCTGGATCTGGGCCGGGGCGAACATAGCCCCCATAAACTGGGTCCTCGGGGCTCTGGGGATAGTGCTGGGGCTCGGGCTCTGGGACACCGTGCTCGTCCTGGCGGTCGGCAACGCCCTCGGGGTGACGATCTTCGGGCTGTTCGTCCTGATGGGGCAGAGGACAGGGGTGACGCAGATGGTCCTCGCGCGCAGCGCGTTCGGGCGCCGGGGCGCGTACCTGCCGGCCCTCTTCCAGATCGTCATCGCGACGGGCTGGATCGCGGTGAACACCTGGATCATCCTCGACCTCGGCGTCGCGCTGCTGGAGATTCTCGGCCTCCCCGGCACCGCGTTCGCCAAGGTAGTCCTAGATGAGTGTTGCGAGGATTTCAGGCCCAC
>JADDPR010000569.1 GCA_016781775.1 Rubrobacter sp.
GCAAAAGGGTGAATAGGAGCTCAGGAAGGAGGCCGACGCAGGTGCGGTGGCGTCTCGGTCCTCAGGTACTCCAGCTCCTCCTGCGTGGAGTCGCGACCCAGGATCGCGTTGCGGTGCGGGTGGCGACCGAAACGCGCTACGACGTCGCGGGCGGCCCTGGCCTGGGAAACCCCGAACTCGGCACCCGCCTTGAGGTGAGACGGCGCGTTCACCGCTTCCTCCTCGGCGTGGCTAACGCTGCGCTCGTGGAGGGCGGGGTCCTCCGAGTGACCGAGCGGGAGCCAGAAAAAAAAGTGCCGCTCCATCGCCCCCAACCCGCGGTCCATCCCCGAGTCGATGCCTTCTAGAGCTAGCTGAAGAGCCTTTTCGTCCTGGGTGTAGGAGAGCGCCGAACCCCGGTAGACGTGGCGGGAGAACTGGTCCAGTACGACGATGAGCGCCAGCCTTCCTCGCGGCGTGTCCGCCCAATGGTCAAGCTCTCCGCGTCTGGCCTGCTCCAATGTTTCGCCGAATCGTTCGGTTATCTCCCCATCGACCTCGAGGACTCCGCCCATCCACCGCCCCATCTGGCGCCGGCGCGTCTCCGGATCGGCATCGTCGATGCCCTCGGGGAACCAGTAAGAGAGGACCTCCTCGGGGGAGCTCACCGCGTTCCTACCCCCGACGCCGCGCGCACGGTAGTGGAGCCAACACGCCCCGTAGTAGAAGGCCATCTCGCCCAGCACCCCCGTCAGCTCCCCGCTCGGAGGCACCTCGCTCGGCCGAGGTCTTCTTCCCTGGGAGCGGCCGACGACGCGGACGTGCGCTGCTGCTTCGCTAATCTCCGCCGCCGCCGTCGGAGTTCCTTGCCGCCCGGCCCCGATCGTCCGCGGATCCGGATTCTCGGCCGCGGCGCTCTTCAGGATTCCCATTGACCTCCTCCTCCTCCTCCTCCTCCTTCCCGCTTTCCCTAAGCGGGCTCTTCGGTACGCTTCGACTCTATCCGCGGTTAGGGGAAGAAGGAAGGTCGGGTTACGAGGATCCAGCAGAAAGGGGTAGGCTTCCGATAAGCGTCTTATCGGAAGCCGGGGCGAGAAATCGCCTACTGACACCGCGCTAGCGGCGGCGCTCGTAGACTATCGAGAGCACAGCGGAGCCGTCCGCGCGTACGTCTAGGGTGTGGCTTACGAGGGTCCACTCGTCCAGCGGGAAATGCCTATCTGACCCGCCTAACTCGTAATGCCCCGCTCCCTCGCCAGCGAGCGCCGCCGCTAGTTGCTGGGGAGGGAAAAAGTCCACGGTCAATACCCTGTCTGCTCCGATGTCTGAATCAGCCACCTAATATCCTCCTCCACCAAGGGCGATGTATGCGCTTCTGAGGGCTCGCGCTGGCGGGCGGGGTGTTCGTACCCGGCTCGCCCTCGCGTGCGCTCTCCGTCGATTCTCGCGTCTCCTCGTGGCTCGCGGCCGGGAGCTCGGGCACGCGGTCCATGAGTCGGGCCATAAGGGTATCGGCTCGCCGGCGTGCCTCGCGCTCCTCCTCGACTTGGCGCTCCAGGTACGCGATGCGGTCGCGTAGCTCCTCGACGAGCTCGGCCGGCTGGTCGTCCGGCCGGGGCTGGTCGCGGGTCCGGTCGTGTCCATCGGTAGGCCGGCCCCTCGGCTGGTCGCGGCCAGATGTAGGCTGGTCGGTGCGTGTGTGGTCCCCGTCGAGGATCACATACACCGTGCCGCTCTCCTTCTCGCTTGCCAGCGTGCCGCGCTTGATGCGGTTGCGGACTGCCTCGACCGTGATACCTAGCTCGGCCGCTGCCTCGCGCACGGTCATGCGCCGGCCGGTCTCCGGCTGGTCGCGCGGCTGGTCGCGGTGGTGGTCGCGCTCTCCCATCCGGTCGGCATCATACCCCTACCCCGGCCGGACGCGCTCGGGAGACGGCAACCTCGTGCGTCTGACGGGGTGCTGAGAGGTGGCTTGCTACAGGTCTCGCCTCGTGTGCGCGGGTCGTGCGCGAGCGTCGCGCGTTCTGACCCCTCGCCGGTCGACAGTTCGGGTGCTCCGGTCGGGGCCGTCGAGCGGTGCTGTGTTGCGAGTGTGAGCAAGCGTGTTGCATGGCGTGGTGCTCGCGGTCGGTGCGGTGCGGGGTGCGAGCGCGTGAGCGTGTGACGTGGTGCGACTGGCCGCGTTCGGGGCGCGAGCTCGCGAGTGCGTGCGGTGCGGGGTGCTCGTGGGCGGGTGCTCGTGGGCGGGTGGGGGTGGGGGGGCGTCCCCCCGTAGGCGCGCTCGCATGTCCGGGGCAATAGTCATTGGCAAAAAACAGGAATCAAAAAATCGGGAACCGGAGATACATAGTATGCAACCCCGGTGGTGGGCGGGGTTGCCGGTGATGCTTGTTAGCCGTTGCTCTCGCCGGCGTTCTTCTTCGGCCGGCCGGGTCCGCGCGGCGCGCTCTCGGTTCGCGAGCCCGCGAGCTCGCCGACGATCTCCGCGAGACCGCCGATAAGCTCGCTCTGTAGGGCCGAGTGCCTAAGCGGTTCCTGTACGGCGTTGGGGAGCGGTGCCGGGTAGTAGGCGGCTATGCGCTGCCGGCGCTCCTCGCTCCCGTGCTCCTCGATAACCCGTAGTGCGGCTTGCTCGGCGTTGAGGGCGAACCCCGCTAGGGTGTTGTGGTCTGCCATGCCTCTCCTCTCTCGGGTCGGGGTTAAAAGCCTTGTCCGGCGGTGGCGTCTAAGCGGCGCTGGCGGTCGGCCTCCCGCGCGGCAACCTTCCCGCTCACGTACTCGTCTCGCCAGCTTTCCAGCACCGACCGGGGTACTTCGGGCTCCCCGGTGGCATCGAGGTACGCGGCACCGCGCCGGCTGAGATGTTCGGCGAGCTCGGCTTGCGCCGCTTCCCGCTGGCGCTCCTCGGTACGCGCGGCCTCGGCGCGGTCGAATTGCTCGCGGCGCTGGGCATTCTGCCGGTTGATCTCGGCTTGCTCCGCGATGGTCGGGATGCTCCCGTATTGCTCGCTGTGCAACGGCTCTCTAGGCTCCATATCGGCCTCCTTTCGTGGGTGTGTCGTAAGATGCGACACGGACACATTCGGCTTATTTATCGGCTAAACATCGCATCACCCCCTCCTGTTACAAAAAATTACAAGGGTTTTCGGCGGGACTTCGGCTACCCGTCGAAATGCCAGCCCGTGCGCTCGCGTCTCTCGCGTGTCGCGACACGCGCGCGAGGCTCACCCCTTCCCCTTGCGGCGACGGTCGCGGCGCGACCGGGACTGATCCGGGACCGTCATGCGAGGCCGGCCCTCGCCAGCGGGGAACCTCATCGAGACCACACGAGCATTCTTGTTGAGGGCGGCGAGATCGGATTTACTCGGCTTGCGACTCTTCATGCTGCAACATCCTCCCGGACGCTCCTCCACAAACTCAGCCACTCCCGCTTTTTCTCGCCGGCGAGCCCGCTGAAGTAATCAAGCTCGGCGGTAGACATTGCCAGGAGCTCGGATAGGGCGATGCTCACGAATGGCTTAACTTTCTTGGGCCGGCTCGCGGCGCGGCATCGTCACCGCTGGCCGGCGCTCATTCGATCCATCCGATCTCGCGGGTGTCCTGCTCTTGCGCTCGACGGGCTCGCGGTGGACCTTAGTGGACGAGTGGACCTTAGTGGACCGATTTTTCGGAAACCTTCTCTACGCGAGGTACGTCGGATAAAAGTTGTTGGATTTTAGGTCCACCATCGTCCACCGCTCCGGGGCGACCCTGAGCATTCCCTATATCTAAGCCGGATTGCGGCGGTGGACCATCATCCACCAGTTGGCCTCGCGGTGGACCGAAAGATGGTCCACTTCCCGGCCTGGGGCTCCCGCCTCCCCCGTCGTCGGGTCCGTCATGGTCCACCAGCAGCCCGATTCCGGCCCATGCCTTGTAGCCCTTGAGAGCTCCCCGAGTAATCTTCTGGCTGGTAAATCCGCGCTCCCGGAGCCACGAACCGAACACCCGTTGTATTGCGGGATCTTCGCCGTTCGCGAACGACCACCGGCGGTACTCCTGATAGAGCGGCGTGGCCTGGGCGGTGGCCTCGGGCCGGATCACGCAACAATCCTCGAAGAACGCTGCGAGCACGTCGGATTCCTCGCGGTACTCCTGCACGGCCGCTACGACCGCCTCGGGCTCCTCTAGCCCGTGCTGCTGCCAGTCGAGGCACCCGCGCACGGCCCATGCCAGCACGCCGGCGAGCTCGGCGCGTAGCTTCGCGGGTAGCTCCGGGTCGGCCTTGCTGCCTTCAAAACGTTGCGTGAACGGGACCAACCTAACCCGGTCCCATATCGCATCGTCCGTTCCCTCAATAACCGGCTTGTTGTTCGTGCTGATCCATAGCTTGAGCTCGGGCCGAAAGCTGAACGGCTCCCCGTACAGGAATCGTGCCGTGACGGTATCCGAGCCCGTGAGTGCCTTTAGCTTGCTCTCGGCCAGTTGCCGGCCCTTCTCTACCTCGGCGGTCGACACGAACCGCGCGCCCTTGAGCGCGGCCACGTCGTTACCCACGCCCCGGTAGTGCTGCATTAGGATCGTCTCAACGTCCGTGTTCGTGCCGTAGTCGCCTAGCATCTCCTGTATGAGCTCGACTAGGGTGCTCTTGCCGTTCTTCCCTCGGCCCCACAACATCACGAGCGCGCGCTCGCGGGTGCTCCCCGTGATCGAGTAGCCGGCGAACCGCTGCACGAACCGGATCACGTCGTCATGCACCAGCGTCTCGGCTAGGAACGCATCGAACCTCGGGCACGTCGCGGCCGGGTCGTATGCCACGGGTACGATCTTTGTTACGTGGTCGGCCGGGTCGTGCGGCCGGAGCTCGCCCGTCCTGAGATCAAGCGTCCCGTTCTGGCAGTTGAGTAGCCACGGGTCGCGGTCGAGCTCGTCCATTCCGACGGATAAATCCGGCTTGGCGAAAAAGAGCATGGCCTCGATGCTCGCTTTGCTCTGAGACCGCTTCGCCCAACGTGCTAGCTCCTGCTGCTTGCCGGTGTCCGGCTCGTCTACGGCCTCCCCGTAGATGCTGCGCGCGGTCGCGGTCGCCAGCTTTACGACCCGTCCCCGGTCGTCGGATGCCCAACGTCGCCCGTCGTAAACGAGCCACTTTTTCAGGGGCGGGCACCAGCACACCCGGCCTCTGTGCTGGTCGACGAACCGCTCCCCGTTGGCCGCTTCGGTGAGCTCGCGGCGCTGGCCGCTCCGGTGTGCGCCGGTCTCGGCCCCGGTCCCGTTCGTCGAGGGCGCGGCCGTGAGGGTGGCCGCGCGGAACTCGCTCGCGTTCCACTTGTGCCAGCGTGCAAGCTGCTCGATAAGGCCGGGTGCGAGCTCGTCGAGCGTCGGCCCGCCCGTTACGTTCTCGCCCCGCGCGAGACGGTCGAGGGTGTCGCTTACCGCCCGCTCGCGGTCGTCGCGCTCATCGTCTCCGCTCGCGGCTATCGCGCCGCGCATGATCCGCTCGACGCGCTCCCGTGGGATTCGCCGGCCGAGGTAGCCGGCCGCTGCTAGGGCCAAGTCGTGCCGTGCTCCCTCAACCGGCCACGAGTGCGCGAGTAGTGCGGCCGTCGCCACGTCGCCGACCGCCTGGGCGAGCTCGTCGCCGGCCACTCGTGCAACCTCGACGGCCTCATCCGTCCATTCGATGCGCTCGCGGCTGGGGTGTACGCTCGGCGGGATGATCGTCTGCGCTCCCGTCGAACGGAGCTCGACGAGCGTTGCCCGCTTCCTGTCCGGCCCGGTCGTCTGGTAACGCTTGGTCGTGGGGATCGGGTCGGCGACGTACCAGCCATGCGAGGCTGGGGAGCTCGCCCGCCCGCTCGTGCGGGTAGGCGGCATGATGTAGCGGGCTGCGATGCGCGCCTCGCGGGTGTCATAGTCCACGTCGACCAACCCGCCCGACGGCTCGCCCAACCGTACGCCGACGTTCTGGCCGTTGTTCCAGAGCCTCGGCACGTCCTCGATGGTGGGCCGCTCCGTCTGCCAGTTGTCACGGTTCGGGTTCTTCGTTCCGGCCGGCACGGGGATCGGTGCCCATCCGTCGCGTATGTACCGCTCGACTTGCTGTTGTGCTGCCCGAGAATCGGGTAACATTAAAGCCAACCTCCTTAGCAGGGGAGTTTTGGATCGGGGCGAGAGTTGTGGCGACTCTCCGCCCCTTTTTGCTGCTCTGGCTTTGGCCGGCTTGCTCCTTGCTCCTTTGTGCCGGCGCTCCTGTCAGGCTACCTTGTAAGCCTCCTGGTACTCGCGGTCGAGCTCGTCGGCCTCGTCGATAAGCCGCATAACGAGCGCGGTGTATCTAGCAACCGTCGGGCCGAGGGTTGCCCACGGCGACACGTCGGATGCGTCTGGGTGCTGCTCGCGGAGCTCGTGCGCCTCGGCTCGCATGGCCTCCCCCAACATCGGGGCTATGGCCCGGTTGTAGGCGCGGGCTAGCTCGATCTCTTCCGTGCTCAGGTCGCCGGCGCGGAGCCGGTCGTCGAGCCGGTCGCACAGCCCGTCGAGCCCTTCGAGGATGCGCCGGTCCTGCTCGCTAAGAGACGATAAGTAGGCCGGCGCTGGCGCTTTTGGGTTGGGCACGGCCTGGGCGAGCTCGTCCCCGATGATTTCGATGGGCTCGACTCCGAGCGCGGCGGCTAGCTTGCGGATCGTCCGGGGCTGGGGCTTGCGCACACCCCGCTCCAATTCGGAAATGGTTAGCGGCATAACTCCCGCCTCCCGCGCGAGGTCGCGCATGGACCACGCGCGCGCGCGTCTTAACTGCCTCAACCTCATGTGCCTACCTCCGGGTTGCCGTTCATGCCACGCATTATAACAACGCAACCGATACAGGACAAAGCCGGAAGTGTTATACTGACCGGGACAAAACAGAGATGGCCCCGGCGGGAAGTTTGGCGACTTATCCCCCGGAGCCCGGACCACAGGGAGAGAGCCCTATGGACACCCGCAAGACTAGCGCACCCTCGACGCGCGTTCAGCGCGGTATCGCGCTTCACCGCGAGCGCGGGCACGAGATCGAGCACGTCGGGATCGGCACGTACCGCGTCCCGTCCTGCACCGGCCGGGGCTCCTACGTCGTGTACGTGAGCGAGGGCTAACAGTTCTGCACCTGCGATGACTACCCGAGGGCGCGCGCGCTCGGCCAGAGGTGTCCGCACTACTTCGCTGCCGAGGTCGAAGCGGCCAAGCGGCGCGCGATGCGCCGGCGGCTGGCTGGGTAGCGCCGCAACCTCGCTCACCGTGAGCGAGGTTTGATCGGTTGATTGGGCTGGGGCTCCTTATCGGGGCTCCGGCCTTTTTGCGTGGGTTGGTATTATCCGCTCCGTCGGGGCTGGCGAGGGTGGCGCGTAAAAGAGCTCCGCGCCGCTTTCGGGAGAAACCCGCCCCGGCTTTGATACGCTCATCGTTACGTCGTCCGTCGCCCCTCGGCGATCGCGTATTCCTTTCGGGGGGGTCGCGGGTCGCGGCCCCTTTTCTCTGCCGCGTTCGTTCGGATAATACGGGTGTTCGTGGGTTTCCGAGACCGGGACACAGCGGCAACCGGGCTTCCGAGAAC
>JADDPR010000056.1 GCA_016781775.1 Rubrobacter sp.
ATACGGATGCTGCGGCGTCGGGGATCAAACCTCGGCGAACGAAGGAGCCGGCGTCAGCGCCGTACCGCGACCACCTCCAGGTAATCGCTCGGCACCACCATCGTCCCGTCTCCGGAGCGGTTGAAGCGGCGCACGAGGTCCGCGAGCTCGCCCCTGAGCTGCTGCTCCCCCGCCTCGTCGAGCCCCTCGAAGGTCTGTCGGGTCGGGCCGAGGTCGCGGCGGAGCACGTCCGCGTAGTGTTCGACGGAGCGGTAGCGGAACACGAAGCTGCGGCGCAAGACCTCGACGGAGGCGACGCCGTCCCCGAGCAGCTCCCGGAGCCTTTCCTCGGTCCCCCAGAGGGCGGGCGGTTGGAGCCCCGGAGGGGGCCCCGCGTAGCGGCCGAAGAGCGCGGCCAGCTCGCTTGCGAAGCCGTCGGGGGTCCAGTTGGCGAGGCCTATGCGGCCCCCGGACCTGCACACCCTGAGGAGCTCGCCCGCCGCCTTCTCCTGGTCCGGGGCGAACATCACCCCGACGCTGGAGAGCACCGCGTCGAAGGAGGAGTCCGGGAAGGGGAGGTCCTCGGCGTCGCCCTCTACGAAAGAGACCTCCAGGCGCTCGGCGGATGCCCGCTCGCGGCCCCGCTCCAGGAGCGCCGGGACGTAATCCACGCCGGTCACGTCGCAGGACCGGCGGGCGGCGGCCAGCGCGGTGTTGCCGCTCCCGGTCGCCACGTCGAGGACGCTCCATCCGGGGCGGAGATCTACGGCCTCGCAGAGGAGCTCGCCCATGACGAGCAAAGGGGCGCCGAACGCCGCGTAGTCGCCCGAGGCCCAGGCTCTCCGCTGGCGCTCCTTTACCGCCTTTAGGTCGGGTTGCGCACCCATATACCTCTCCCCACGCTCCGCAAGGGGGCGATCGCTTCCGAAACCTCGAACCGGCAAAATAGCAGAAAATCCGTACCTGGAGGGAAGATTCGACGCGGATCACCCCGGACCGGAACGGGCGTCGGCTCCTACGAGAAGCCCGGTACGTGCAGCACGAGCGCTCCGGGTAGAGAAGACGGCGCTCGGGCCGCAGCGTAAAAGCCGGGTCTCCATCGGCAGCTGGAGGGCGGCCAAATCCCGGCAACGTTCGGTATAAGAATCTCTCGTGAGAAGAGTTCGGGAGTGCGTGTCGCCTATGGTAACCTCTCCGGCTGATGGAGCCGACGTCGAGCGATAAGACCGGGAAGGCGCGCTATCGCCGGAGGTTGGTTGCGGCTCTCGCGGGCGCAGGGGTGGTGCTCTTCGCAGGAACCCTGTATCTTCTGACCCTCGCCCCTACCGTCCTCCACTACACGATCGAGATGAAGGATTCGGCCGTGCTGCAGGCGACGGCCTACACTTTGGGCATCGGCCACCCGACCGGCTACCCGACCTACACGATACTGACGCACCTCTTCACCTACCTGCCCTTCGGCGACTTCGCCTACAGGGTGAACCTCGCCTCGGCGGTCTTCGGCGCCCTGGCGGTCGGGGCGCTCTACGCCGTAGGGCTTCGCCTCGGCGGTAGCATCGTCGCCGCCCTCGTCGGCTCATTGGCTTTCGGGACGAGCCCGCTGTTCTGGAGCCAGGCCGTGATCTCCGAGGTCTACACCCTCCACGTCTTCTTCCTGGCGCTCGCTCTCCTCGTTGTGCTCGTGTGGCGTGCGAGAAGGGAGGATAAGTACCTGCTCCTCGCCGCCGTCGTGCTCGGTCTCTCCGTAACGCACCACCTGACGAGCGGCCTGCTGCTCCCGAGCGCCGCGGCCTTCGTGCTCCTCGTCGAGCCGAGGAAGATTCTGGACTGGAAGATCATCCTGAAAGGCATCGGGCTCTTCCTGCTCGCGCTCGTCCCCTACGCCTACCTGCCCATCAGGTCCCGCATGGACCCACCGATAAACGCCAGGGATCCGTCGAATTGGGAGCGGTTCAAAGACCTCGTCACCGGCGGCGAGTTCAAAGCCAACATGTGGGCCTTCGGGCCCGAGGAGTTGCCCGGGCGGATCGAGATGTACCTGGACCACCTGACCGGCCAACTCCACTGGGCCTTCCTGGCGGCGGGTATCGTCGGCTTCGCATACCTCCTGGCGCGCGACCGTGCGACGGTGGTCCTCCTCGGTCTCCCGTTCTTCGGCTTCCTTTTCTACGCGCTGGAGTACGACATCGAGGACGTTCAGTACTACTTCATCCCGACGTACGCGATCCTCAGCGTGTGCGCGTGCGTCGGGCTTGGCGCCCTCCTGCGAGGGACGGAGGCGCTCGTAAGGAGGGTCTCGCCGGCGGTCCGAACGTCGGTCCCCGTCGGGGCGCTCTCCCTGCTCGCGCTCGCCGTGCCGCTCTCGAGCCTAGCGGAGAACTACGAGGGGGTAGACATGAGCGAGGACCACGAGGGACGCCGGATCATCGAGGTCGTGGCCCGAGAGGCGAGGCCGAACGCCACGGTCATTCACCACCGCGGCCCACTTCAGTACATGCAGTTGGTCGAGGGCCGCCGCAAGGACATCCAGTTGTGGAGCTTCGCGGAGCCCCAGAGCAAGGAGAGCACGGCCCGTGCGGAAGACGCGCTCCACGACGGTCGCGTCTACGAACTCTTCCCCAGCAAGAACAGAAGACGCTTCTTCGAGGACGCCGGCTATCGCCTCGCCGTCGTGGAGGAGGGCATGCTGTACAGGGTAGTCCGCGGGGAGGGTCCCGTAACGATGTAGGCGCCTTCTCCGCCCACGCAGGCGTTGCCGCCACCCAGCACGGCGACCTGCCCCTCCTCGAACACGGGCGCCAGGAGGTGGCCCGCCCACGCCTCTAACACGACCGACCTGGCCGCGTCTCCACGTCCTTCGCCGGTACCGTCCCCTCCCCACCCAGGACGCCGCGACGAGTAGGAGACGTTCCGTCCGCAACGCTCCCGTGACGCCCGTTAGATACATATATGTCATGGTATACCTAGTGCGACAGACGGGATCGCGTCACGTCGACGAGAGGAGAAAAATGAGCGCCATCGAGAGCCGTTCGAGTTCCGGCATTCTCCGGATCGGAGCCCTGATCCTGGCGCTGGCGACGGCCGGCATACACCTCTACCTGTTCCTCATCGAAGGTTTCCTGGGATCGGCGACGATGCTGCCTATCTACCAGCTCCTGTTCGTGGGCAACTTCCTCACCTACACTACCCTGGCGATCGTACTGAACCTGCCCGTCCCTTCGCTGGCGCGGTACCGTCCAGTCGTGCGCGCGTTGCTGATCGCCGTAGCCGTCGCCTCGATCATCTCGTACTTCTACGTGGGGGTGACCGACACGACGGGCGACGTCACCAAGATCATAGAGGTCTTGCTCATCTCGCTCCTGACGGTCGATGCAGGCGTGGCGCGCGGCATGGCGAGTGCCGCGGCGCAGCTCGTGATCGGCGCCGCGGCCGGGATCGTTATGTTCTTGACCCTGTTGGTTCTGGGCCTTCTTCCCTGACGGTTTCCGCGGCGCCTGTTTAGCCCACGCCGGCGTCACCTGAGCCCAAACTCCCTCGAAGGACGCAACCGGGGACGGTTGTCAGAGAGTCAGTGTTGGAGTTACATTCCGGCTGCTGCTTTCTACGGAAGGGGACATGGGTGCGAACGATCGACTGGGTCGACGGCAGGATTCACATCATCGACCAGACCCTCCTGCCAGGGGAGGAGGTCTCGCTCTCCCTCGAGACCGTCGAGGAGGTCGCCGAGGCGATCTCTTCCCTGCGGGTGCGCGGCGCCCCGGCCCTGGGCGTGGCGGGGGGGCTCGGGGTCGCCCTCGCGGCGCGGCGGGCACGAGAGGACGGCGAGGACGTTGGCGAGGCGATCTCCCGGGCGGCGTCGCTGCTCGCCTCCACCCGACCCACCGCCGTGAACCTCCGCTGGGGGATCGAACGAGTCGAGGGGGTCTACGACCCATCGCGGCCCGAATCCGTGGAGGATCTGATCCGGGAAGCCCGCGCGATGGTCGAGGAGGACGAGAAGATAAACAGGCTCATCGGCGAAGTGGGCGCGGGCCTCATCGAGGGGGGCTCGCGAGTCCTCACGCACTGCAACGCGGGCGCCCTTGCATGCGTCGCCCACGGTACGGCGCTAAGCATCGTGAAGGTAGCCCACGAGCGCGGCTTGGTAGCGGGGGTCACCGCCACGGAGACCCGTCCCCTGCTTCAGGGGTCGCGGCTCACCGCGTGGGAGCTCAAGCGCATGGGCGTCCCCCACCGGGTGACGATAGATTCCGGGGCCGCCGGTCTGATCGCCTCGGGCAGCATCGACGTCGTCGTCACGGGTGCCGACCGCATAGCCGCCAACGGCGACGTCGCCAACAAGGTCGGCACCTACCCCCTCGCGCTCGCCGCGAACGCGAGCGGGGTGCCGTTCGTCGTGGCAGCGCCGCTCTCCACGATAGACCTCGCGACCCCCGACGGTGGCGCGATCCCCATCGAGGAGCGCTCCGCTTCGGAGGTGCTCGAGGTGAACGGGTTGCGGATCGCCCCGGAGGGCACCGAGGCCTACAACCCGGCTTTCGACGTGACCCCGGCGAGCCTCGTCTCCGCGATCGTGACCGAGGCCGGCATCGTCCGTCCCGGCGTGGACGACCTGCGAACCCTTTTCGAGGAGGCCCCATGGGTGGGCGAAACGACGGGGTGAACGCGAAACATCGGGCCTTGCGAGAGGAGGTGGCCCGGATCGCCCGCCGGATGCTCGATTCGGGCCTTGTGACCGGGACTTCGGGGAACGTCAGCGCGCGTACGGGCGACGGAGACGTCCTTATAACCCCGAGCGGCCTCGACTACGCGCTCCTGCAACCGGAGGACGTGGTACTCCTGGACGGACGGGGCAGGGTGCTGGAGGGTCACCGCGAGCCTTCCTCCGAATGGCCGATGCACACCGGCATCTACCGCTCGAGGCCGCAGGCGGGCGGCATAGTGCACACCCACGCGCCCTACTCGACGACCCTGGCCTGCCTGGGGCAGGGGATACCCCCGGTGCACTACATGCTCGTCGCCCTCTCCGGCGAAGGCCGGGTGCCGCTGGCCCGGTACGCGACCTACGGTACGGAGGAGCTCTCCCGGTACGCCGCGGACGCCCTCGGGGACTCCCACCATGCTTGTCTGCTGCAAAATCACGGCACCATCACCGTGGGGGAGAACCCGAGCGAGGCCTACTCCAGAGCCGGTATTCTGGAGGAGATGGCCGGGATCTACTATCGGGCCAGGCTGGTCGGGGAGCCCGTGCTCCTTACCTCCAAGCAGGTGAAGGAGGCCTCGCACAAGATGACCACCTACGGCCAGCCCCCGTCCCCCAAGAAAGGGCGGTAGGTTCCGTACCGTCCTACCCGTACTCTTCGAGCCGCTCCAGGATGGTTTCCATCAGGCGCTCGCCCTCCTCCGTCTCGAAGATCGCCTGGGCGTGGGCGTCGCCCGGGAGGACGAGCACCTCGTTACGGTCCCCGGGGGCCTCCTCGGCCATCCGGCGCACCTCCCCGGCCATCCCCTCGCCCTCGCTCGCCACGAAGAGCTTCGGCTCCTCGCCCAGCCCGGCGGCATCCCCCGTCGCGGAGAGGAGGATGAGTTGGTCCGAAACCCTCGGCTTCTCCCTTGCGGTCTGTAGGACGTCGCTCCCACCGGCGCTGGCCCCCCAAAAGGGCGACGCCCTCCGCCCCCCCGCTCTTCTTTCAGGTACCCCACAGCGGCCAGGAGGCTCTCCGGAGAGATGTCCTTCACCGCCAGGGCGATCATGCCCTCTTCGGAGATCCTCCGCGCCTGCTCCTCCCAGCTCGCCGCGTCGTAGGCCGCCCCGTGGACCATGACGACCCCGTAGTCCCCTCGCCCCACACGAGGGCTTCGGTTTCCCCCACCTCCACGCTCTCTCCGGAGGCCGCCCCGGACGAGCCTTCGGACGGATCTCCACCTTCGGGAGGAGCACCACCAGCAGGATCGTCGCCGAATCTCCCGCATCCGGCGAGGAGGACCGCCGCGAGCACGCAGAGCCAGAAGAACCGGGCGACGGAACCATGCCTCACTGCGAAGTGCCCCCTGTAGCGTGGACGCTTCAGGTCCGGCCCACGAGCGTGCACGTCCGCAGCGGCATCCTCACAATACTATCAAGCCCATGGGGGCTTCGCCGACTTCGAGCCTGGTCTCCACCTCCAACGCCTCCATCTCCACCACGGCCACGGCGTCCTCACCGGTCACCGCCACGTAGCCGTACTTGCCGTCGGGGCGGAACGAGACGTTCGCGCCGTTTTGGCCGACCTCGAGGCGCTTGACGAGCTTGCCGCTCCGAGGGTCCATGACCGCGACCCAGTCGTCGGCGAAGTGGGTAACGAAATTGTAGCGGCCGTCGGGCGACCAGGCGGTCTGGACGGGCTGCTCGCCGAGCTCCTCCGTGTGCAGCGTCTCCAGGGTTCGCGAGTCGAGCACGACGTTCGTGCCGCTCGCGGTCTGCACCCAGACCTCCTTCCCGTCGGGAGAGGCTCGTAGCATCCAGGGCTTGCTGCCCTCCGGGAACTCGACACGTCTCGACACCTCCAGGGTCTCGGTGTCGAGCATCGCGACCGTGTCCTGGTCGCGCTCCGGTACGTAGCCGAACGAACCGTCCGGCGAGAGGTCGACGTCTCAGGGGAACGCGCCCATCTCGACGCGCTCGATCACCTCCCCGGCCACCGGATCCACGACCGCCAGGAAATCCGAGCCCGCCGCGTTGACGAAGCCGCGCTTCCCGTCCGGGGTGAGCACGAAGCTGTGCCCGGGACCGGCCCCGTCCGCGGGTATCCGCCTGGACACCTCGAAGGTTTCGGGGTTTATGGCGATGGCCTGTAGCTCGTTGTCCGGGAAGTCGTAGGTCCAGATGTTCTCCCCGTCGAAGTAGTGCTGCTCGTTGGAGAGCCAGCGTACGACCGCGTTCGTCGGCCGGCTGCCCGTCACCCGGTTCGTGGCCGGGTCGAACAAGGTGACGTCCCCGGAAGCGGTGTTGAAGACTACCCCGCGATCACCCGCCGTGCTTCGTCCCGCGGTGGTTTCGCCCGCCGGGCCAGGGGCGGTGGTCGCACCACCGGACTCGCCGGCTCCGCACCCAGCGAGTAAGAGCCCGAACACGGCCCCACCGGTGACGTTCAGCATCGTGCGACGGGTCATCGTCGACTCCAGGACGGGCGACGCCACCTCGAGATCCTTCGCTAGGTCAGACGAACCGCCGGACCGGGCGTAGGGGCCTCAGGTGGGCTCGAGAGCGCACCTGGGCGGCCTCCTCGACGCCATCATCCTCGTGCTCCTCGCGACCTGATGTCGATCGATACTCACCCACGACCCCCGTTCTGTTCTCCCGCCAGCCCGCCGCGCGAGTATATATCTGTTTGGGCCGGTATCTGATTTCAGACTTACAACCATCGCTTTGGAGCGTCTCACTTCGGTTGGGAACCGTCCGTGGGCGTCGCCGAATTTTTCGACAGCCTACCCCGGATCGTGCGGCGCCCCTTACCGGCCTTGCCGCGGGTCCAGGATCTGCAGTTCCCCGTTCGCCCTGCCGGCGACGAA
>JADDPR010000568.1 GCA_016781775.1 Rubrobacter sp.
AACCGGGGTGGGACGGATGCTTGCACAGGGAGAGGGCCCGCGGACAAACCGTCCGCGGGCCCTCTCCTCTTGCCAGCTAATCGGCCAGCTTGTAGACGGTGAAGGCGGCTATGAGGAGGGCCACGGTGACCTGGGCCAGGGAGACGCCCAGCGTCGCCAGCACCTGGAGCGTGGAGGCACTGCGGATCAGGAGTTGTATGCCGATGATGCCGCCGAACCCGAGAAGAAAGACCAGGAGGGCTTTCTTCTTGTAGCCTTGGCCGCGCTCCTTGAGAAGGGCCATCCCTATAAGAGCGGGGATAAAGAACGCCAGAATCAGTGGTACGAGCCGCAGGACCTCGACGGCGACGCTTATAAACGTATCCATATGCTTAGTTTAGCGCAAACTTTACGCGATGCTGGAAACTCGCTTCTTCCATATGTATCCTGCTGTACGCAAAGCGCTGACGGAGAGGCGGTACGGCGGATGGGGATAAGGATGGGGATAAACCAGAGGATTTCGCTTCGAAAGTTCGTGGATGACGTGAAGCGCTGGGTGGACGAGGGCCGATCTGACGAGTGGATCGCCAGCGCCCTCGGCACGAGCGCCTCCAGCGTGCAGTCGTTCCGGTCGCGCAACGGTATATATCGCAGGGACGTCGCGACGACGCTCGGCGACCCCGAGGAATACGAGGTCTACGAAGGGGTGATCGAGGCGGGACACAGCGGAACCGGCGTCTGGTTCGACCCCGAGGTGGGGGAGGACCCCTGCTGGCAGGGGCGCTGGACCCGCGTCGGAAAGGTTGAGATACGCCTCAGCCCCACCAAGATCGTCCTCCTGTCCCGCAGCCGGGCCAACGGCCACTTGGGGGTATAATAGGCCCGGTTCGGGCCGTCCGACCCGTCGCTGTTCGGCGGATGATCTCCGCCGGGTAGAGCAAAGTCCGGACTCGCGAGGACGGGGGAGGGGCGACCCCCTCCGATCCGGAAAGGCCGCTCGGGCCAACAACCCGAGGGGCGGGTGGCGCAAGCCCCCGTCACGTCAAGTGCAACAGAGAGTAGACCAGCCGATGGCCGGGCATCCCGGCACAGGTGATGGGTGAAAGGGTGGGGTAAGAGCCCACCGGCGGTCTCCCGCAAGGGACCGGCCAGGTAAACCACCGGTGCGAGCAAGCCAAATTGCCCCAACGGGGCTCCTCAAGGGGCTCCGGGGCTGGTAGGCGCGGCCCCTCTCAGAGGGGCCCGGGACGGACCGCAAGGTTCATCCCGGAGATGGATGACGGGATAAAGCAGGATCCGGCTTACGGGGCGGCCCGAACCCTCACTACCGGAAACGCGCCTGGTAGAGCAGGATGACTCCGCATTTCCACCCCAACGATCACCCGCTCAGGGGCCTGCACCTCGCGGCAGCTCGGGTAAAGCTACGTATCCTCCCGAGGTTGCAAGAACTCGCGGCTAACCTTTTGCTAGGGTATGCCGTGAACCTTGCACCGTGCGATCGAGCAGAGGGGGAAGGCGGGATGAGGGCCGGGAGCAAGACGAGCATGGGCGCGGCCCTCATCCTGATCGTCCTGCTGTTGCCCTACGCGGGGTCCACCGGGACTGCCGCGTTCGCTCAATACGACTCCCCTGCTAATGGTCAGTACGCTCCAGCTCCCGACGATCAGTACGCTCCGCCTCCGGCTGGCACGACGCCTCTACCCGAGAATCAGTACGATGCGCCTCCCGAGGACCAAAACACCACGGGTGGCGGCGACGCCACCGTGCCCGCCGACAACGACGGCGACGGTAACGACGGGGCGGCCGAGGTCAGGCGCCCGGACCGGACGCCCTCCGACGACGTCGGCGGCGTCCCCGAGTACCTGGACGGTATCCTCTTGAAAGCCGTCGCG
>JADDPR010000029.1 GCA_016781775.1 Rubrobacter sp.
CGCGCCGCACGACGGTCCGGATTCTGCGGACAACATTCTCTGCCTGTGCCCTAATCACCACGTCCTCTTCGACCACGGCGGGCTGGTAATAAAAGAGGATCTGTCACTCAAAGGCGAAGAAGGACGGCTCACCGTTCATCCTCAGCACAGGATCGACCCAGAGCATCTTCGCTACAGACGGGAACACTACGCGCGGGCAGCATCGGAGCCCACGTCGCAGCGCGGATTGTAGCCTGAACCCTACTTCCGGCGTCACCGGATTGTTGCGAAAACCACCGGCTCTCCTGGAAGGAAAAGCCATCCTTCTGTAGGCGCGCACAGGACCGCTGTACCTACCTGCGACTCATACGGGGACCCGCGGCCGAAGTGATGAGCCCTCCCGGGCCTTGTCGGCGCGTTCGGGTAAGGCTAGCCCGCCAGCAGCCGCGTCAGCCTCAGATGCACGCCCGCATCCTCGTCCACGACGTAGAAGAAGCGACCGTCCTCGGTGCCGGCGATGCCCTCGACGCGCGGGAGGCCGGGGAACTCGCGGACGCGGGTGGCCTCCACTTCGCCGGAGGTTCGGCCTTCGGGGAGGGTTATGCGCCAGTGGGTGGAGACCGTGCCGGCGCCGCCGGGGTAGTCCTTGAGGAGGAGGCTTCCGGCCTTTGCGCTGTCCACGTCGCCGGTAATGGCGTGCAGTTCGCCGCCGACGAAGGTCAGGTCGCGGACGCCTGCGAGTTCCCCTCCGCGGCCTACCGCGTCGAGGTTCCAGAAGCCTCTGACCTCGGGATTTGCGTCGCCGTCTTCGAAGAGGCGTTCGATGCCTTCGACCTCGACCATGAGGGGGCGGCCGTCGGCGGACATGGGGAAGCGCAGGCCGATGAGGAGGGAGCCGTTCGGGCGGAAGGCGAGGCCCTCGATGTTGAGGGGGTAGTCGTCTTCGCGCACGCGGCCGGCCCACTTTTTGCGCTTCTTCTCTCCGACCCCGATCGTCTCCCGAATAAGCGCCTCGCGGCAGTTGGGGCCGAGCGGGATCAGGCCCACGCCATGCTCCCCGAAGGCGTCGTTGATGATGCGGTGCAGAACGAAGCTGGGGCGGGCCACCTCGATCTCGGCCGACGGACCGTTCGAGCCGTGCAGCACCTCCGCCTCCCCGAAGCGGGCGACGAAGCCACGCCTGGGCTGGAGCGGCCTGCGCTTGCTCCCGAAGTGCGAGCCGATAGCGTAGACGTAGCCGTCCTTGCGGGCAAGCCCCTCGGCGTCCTCGGTGGTCTTGGTTTCTCCGACGGCGACCGCGTTGAGGCGGGCTATCTCCCAGCCCGAGGCAAGGTCGTCGTCCTTCGAATCGGCCCTGTGACCGACGAGCGCGATGCAATCCGTGACGGGCCCCTCGTCGAGGCATACCCAGAAGGCCTGGTCCCAGCCCTGCTCGCGGAGCAGCCCGTCGTTCTCGATCGTCAGAAGCCCCGAAGCCTCGTTAGGGTACAGGTCCAGCATAAACTGGTGGAGCTCGTCCAAGTCGGAGATACCACTCGACATCCGCCGCTTCCTCTCGCCGTTGCTTGTCGTTGAGAGACCCTACCCCGTCCCGCACCGCCGGACAAGTGCGCCGATCGAGCGGTTGAGAAGCCGGGTGTACCATAGGGTCGAGACCGTATACAGGAAGGAGAGCACGATGGCGCTGACGCTCGGGAAGGGCCCCTTCGGCAAAGAAAGCACGGGCAAGTTCAACTTCGAGGTGACGGCTCCGAAAGGCCACGTCTTGTACCTTGAGGACACCGAGAAGCGCGTCCGGGCCGTCTTCGACGGCGAGACGGTGGCGGACAGCCGGCGCGTGAAGATCCTGCACGAGACCGGCCACCTCCCCGTCTACTACTTCCCGGAGGAGGACCTCCGCCACGACCTGCTCGAA
>JADDPR010000011.1 GCA_016781775.1 Rubrobacter sp.
GCGAATCGGATCGTCGGCTGGTCGCCCCACCCCGACGCTAGCGGGTTGTGAACCGCCGCGAGCAGCGCCTGAACGCGTACGATCATACGGACCCGCTGTTCACAGGCTTACGATGCGGGGCGCACGTCCCGCCTTCTATAAGGAGCTGGCTACTTGCGCTCCGACTCACGGCTCCGCTTCTCCAAAGGCGATGCAGGGCTCCCTTCCTGCTCCCGTTAACGCTTTCCGCGGGTCAAGACGTAGATCCAGCACCCAAGGAAGACCAGTTCCGCCAACCCGTCTAGGGCGTAGACGGGGGAGATCCGTCCCTTTGCCGTGTAGTAAGTGTCGATCCCTGCCAGCCCGCCCGCGCTCCCGGCCCCGAGCAGCCCGATCTCGGGCGTCTCCCTGCGCCGGTACCCGGCGACGCCGAGCGCACCGCCGATCGCCGCGACCAAAACGCCCACGGTCTTGACCAGCCAGACGTCGGTCTTCGGACCGGTGACCTTTTGAAAGGTGTCGACGCTGAAGAGCGCCCACAGCGCGGTGACCATGTAGTAGAGACCTTGCGCCAATGATAGGTAGGCGAAGAGGCTCGTGGCGCCTGACCTTTCCGAGCCTTTGCCGCGTCGAGTCGCCGGACGATCCGTAAAGATTCGGTTCATGCCCTCTCCAATCTTCGCTGTTGACATAGCCTCCGCATCGCGTCCTCTCCGCCCCCCTAATGACGAGGCGCCCGTGCCCCCGTTGCCTTATCTCTCGCAGGAACTGTGGCACCTACCTCTCGGTATTTTTGGAGGACCGCTGACTTGCGTCTTGTTCGTCTGCGTGGTCGAGAGCGTAGCAATCACCGCGAAACCCCTGCCACAACTCAAGCGCTGCGGGCACGACGAAAGAGGAGGATCGTCGCCCCGGCGAGTCCGGTCAGTACGATGGCCCCGGCGCGCCTGGCCCTCGCACGCTCCCTTATGCCCCATCCGCCCCTGACAACCGTGTTCTCCACCGGGACTGTTTCCCACAAGCCACCATCGGTGGTTGATGCTGCGGGACCCGAGCGCAGCAGGAACCGCTCCGCCAGCCGGCCTACTAGGCCCCCGGTCGTGTCGGGGGCGAGCGCGAATGGGACGGCCACGGCGTTGGCCGCGCCGACGCGGGCGGACCTGCGCGGCTGGCGCGCGAGACCGACGATACGCTCGGCGACGTGCTCGGGGGGGACGACCGGCGGCACCGGCCTGAGGGTGCGGCCCGTGTAGTTTGCCGATTCGAGGTAGGTGGGCGTGTCGACGTAGGCCGGATAGACGCCGCAGACCCGGATGGTGGAGCGCGCGGCGAGCTCGTAGCGCAAGGCCTCGGTGAAGCCCGCGAGACCGAACTTGCTGGCGCTGTAGGTCGCCGCGAAGGGCATGGGCACGCGGCCGCCGATCGAGGAGACGTTAATTATCACGCCGCGCCCGCCGCGGTCGAAGAAGTGCGGCAGCACTGCGTGGCAGCCGTTGATCGCGCCGAGCAGGTTCAACTCGATCAGGCGCGACTGAGACCGAAGAGGGATCTCCTCGAAGGGACCCCACATGCTCGTGCCGGCGTTGTTGACCCACACGTCGATCCCGCCAAATGCGGACGCCGCGGCGCTCGCAAGCTCGCGCACCTCGGCGGCATCGGTGACGTCGGTAGGCACCGCGAGCGCACGACCACCCAGAGCCTCACATTCTCGGGCGGCGCTTTCGAGCAACCCGCGGCGCCGGGCCGCCAGGACCACATTGGCGTCGCGCCGGGCGAAAGCCCGGGCGGTCGCAAGACCGATGCCGCTGGACGCGCCGGTGATCACCACCGTGGTGTCGCGCAGGCTCTGCATGATGGACACAATCCCTTTCTACGCCTCTCGTCCGGCGTGAAGCTGGTTCCGTTCGAGATATATTCGCGCGAGCGCGGCTTGCGAAACCTTCATACGCCGGGACGCATACGTGGATCGGGGTGCTCGCAAAGCAGACACGGCCCGCAGATCTCGGATACGCGTCGGCGAGAAACCGCCGGAGGCGAGGACGATCAATCCCGGAGGAGCGAGAAGAAGGGGCGCGAGCGAGGCGGGCGCAGCCCGATGCCGGTTGAGCCGGCGCCCACCGAGCTTCGGCCGCTTTGTCTCGGAGTCTTCGCGATCGACTATGGCAACCCTCGCATTCCTACGGGCCGTCCGGTGGAGGAGGGGCAGTCCGATGCCGCACGGACTACGGCGAAGCCTGGAGTGGCGTCCGCCCACTCCTCGACCTAGTCGACGAGGTTGACTTCGCCCCCATCGACCACGAGTTGCGCAAAGGAGTACGGGGCGCACCGGTCAGCGGTTGCGTCGAGCTTCTTTGGGCGCTGGGCCTCGTTTATCCTTCGGCGCGAACGCTCACCCGATGAACCGCCACATTCTGTTGGCGTTTCTTTTTATGCTGCCCTTCTGCGTAGGACTGCCCCGGCCCCCAGTACCGCCGCCCCTACCATGACGCTACGCTTAGCGGTCGGGCGCGTTTGCAGCCAGGTGTAGAAGCTGCGGGGATGCGTCCGGTCGCTGAAGGAGCCCTCGATGGTGGTGGGGCCTTCGGTGGACTCGAAGAGGTTGTCCGGTGCGCCTTCGGGCTTGGGCTCGTTCGTGTAGTGAACCTTGAAGCCGATTCTCCTCTCCATGATGGCGTCCAAGAGGCGCGGCGAGATTGCCTGGCCCAGGATCATCGCCCTGGAGGCTCCCCCGACGATGACATCCCTCGGGCCGTTCTCCGCGGCGTGAAGGATGGCTTCGGCGACGACGCCCGGCTCGTAGATCGGGGGCGGGGCGACCGGTTTGACCCCAAGCTTGGTGCGGGCCTTGTCGAAGAACGGAGTGTTGGTCGTCGCGGGCATGATCTGGGTGACGCCGATGGGCCACCTCTCGTGCCGGAGCTCGACGCGCATCGTCTCCACGAAGCCGTCGATGCCGTGCTTGGAGGCGCAGTAGACGCTCTGAAGCGGGATCGAGCGCTTCGCCCTCATCGAGGACATGTGGACGAGGGCTTTTCGACCCTCGCGCTTTATGTGCGGGAGCGCGGCCATCGCCCCGTAGACCTGGCCCATCAGGTTCACGTCTATGACGCGCTCGAACTCCTCCGGCATGGTCTGCTTGAAGGGGGCGAACAACCCCACCCCGGCTATGTGGACCCACGTGTCCAGCCGCCCGTATTCCCCGACCGCTGCGTCTGCGACCGCCTTCATCTCGTCAAACTCGGCCACGTCGGCCGTCATAGCGATCGCCTCGCCGCCCTTACCGCGTATCTCGTCCACGACCGAATGCAGCCCCGCCTCGCCGCGAGCGGAGACCACCACCTTGGCGCCCCGTTCGGCGAACCGGAGGGCCGAGAGGCGTCCTATCCCACAAGAAGCCCCCATCACCACGACTACCTGCTCTGTTATAGGCTTGAGTTGCATCACACACCACTCCTTATGAGTTTTGATGATTTCAGGTTTGCGGAGACGGCCGACTCGACCGCCAAGAGAGTTTCTCTGCAGGTGCTCTTGCCTGTCAGCCGAGCGCCCGTTCCTTCAGGAATCTTTCGAGGATCTTCGTCAGATGGTCCGGTCGTTCGACTTGGGGCAGGTGTCCGCAATTAGGAATAAGCTCGAGGGAGCCGTTCGGGATGCGGGAGATCGCCTCTCGCGCTTGTGCGTAAGGCAACACTCGGTCGCGCTCCCCCCAGACCACGAGCGTCGGTACCCGCAGCGAGGGCAGTCGGTCCAGCATGAGCTGGCGCTGCCCCCGAAGGCCGACCTGGGCGCGAAGGGTGGCGAGCTGTGCCTCCAGAAACCCAGGCTGGCGCGCCAGCCTGTACTGCTCCTTGAGCCACTTCACGGGGATTCCTCCCGGGCGCCCGAAGAGCAGCGCGGCACGCCCCAGCGCCCTTTGCGCCGCGCCGGGGCGCCTCTTGCCCCAGGCCACAGCCAGCCCGCCGTAGCCGGGGATGGCCAACGACCGTAGGGCGGGGCTGATCCTCCGCCCTAGGCCTGCACTGGCGAGGAGGCCTAGGGCCGTCACGCGTTCCGGTTTGGCCAGCGCCAACCGAAGGCCCACGAGGCCGCCCAGGGAGTTACCGATCACGACGGCACGCTCGACCTCCAGCGCGTCCAGAAACGCGTTCAGGAAACGCTCGAAGGAGGCCGGGGAGTAGTCGTCTCCCTTCGGCCTGGCGCTCCCGGCGGAGCCGGGCAGATCCGGCGCGTAGACGCGGTGGGTGCGCGCCAGGGCGGGCATCACCCAGGCCCAGTCGAGGGCGTTGTCGCCGACGCCGTGCAGCAGGACCAGCGGCGGGCCCTCCCCCGCCGCCAGGTAGCGGATGGGTAGCCCTTCAACGTAAATGCTATGCTCCTGCAACCCGAGGTCACCCTTCCGTCTCGCCAACCGTTTCCTTGGAGCGCGTAAGGCCCCTAAACTCCTGTAGATGGTGGTCCTACCCCTAGCGATCTTCCGCCAAAAGCCCGTGCGAACGGTTCAGTAGTGTCCTGCCTACATCCAGTGGCATCGGCTTTTCCGCCGAGACGGCCTTCTCACCCGTGCCTCTGCCGGGGGGTCGTGCACGACGAAGTTTCGCGAGCGCACATCCTCTCTCGGCTCACCCTTCCCCGGACGTAAACCGGTCGGCGGCCTCGCGCGCGATCTCCGGGGGGACCGTGTGGCCGCCCTCGAATTCCCTGTACGTCACATCGTAACCAGCGCGTTGAAGCTGCGGAACAATCCTGCGGCTGCAAAGGCCGATCGGGAGCACGTCGTCGCGGGTGCCGTGCGAGATGAAGAAGCGAGGGACTCCGACCTGCCCGGAAGGGGCCATGAAGCCCGGGGAGAAGGCCAAGACGTGCGAGAAGAGGTCGCCGTTGTCGATCCCCAGGGAGAGCGCGTAGGAGGCCCCGTCGGAGAAACCCCCGACGGCCAGGCGGGCTGGATCCACCCAGCATCGGGAGAACGTCTCCTCCAGGAGACCGTCGAGCGCCTCCACGTCCGGACCGTACCCTCCGACGATGATGTCCCACGTGTACTGGTGCGAGGTCGGGGCGAGCAGCACCATACCTGTCGCATCCGCGAGGGGCCGTAGGAGGGCCATGGCGGCGCTCGCTTGTCCGCCTGCGCCGTGCAGCACCACCGCCAGCGGGGCGGGGCGCTCGAGACCTCCGGGGGCGTCGGGCACGTACAGCAGGTGGCTGCCACGCGCCCCATCTGATCCCAGTCGACGCAGGCCGACCGGCGGCGCCTCGCCTACCCTCGGTGGTCGCGCCCGCAGCCGTCCTTCCGTGTTCGCGTTCTCTTTTATGTGTCGCACTCCTTCTAGCGGTGCCCAAAGTTCGAACCCTGGCTTACGAGGGGTGCCTTACCCGTATGCGCCGCATTGCTAAAAGCGGCCTAACGTGGTGCCGCGAAACCCTACGTACGGAACCTTCGTCAGGACCGTATCCCGACTCCGTGGTTCGCCGTCAGGGAAGGCGGAGAAGTCTGGCCTGCGGTGGCGTATTTTTGCCGGCGCTCATCGAGGGTACACAAAAGAAAAGTTCCGACCGAGTTGCAGGAGGTGTTGATGTGAGCTTCGACCCCGATGAGGCGCAAGGTTATCTGGAGGGCGTGGACTACCCGGCGAGCAAGGAGACGCTGATCTCGACCGCCCAGGACAATGGGGCTCCCGACGAGCTGATCGAGCTGATCGCAGGCGTGCCGCTCGGCGAGTTCTCCGGGCCCGAGGAGCTGATGAACCACCTCAGAGCGGTCCCCAACAGGGACAACTGATCGGTTCCGGGGAGCGCTCCGCGGCAGCTCTGCCTTCGCGGCGCGCTCGCACCCGGCGAAAGAGCGAGGTTCGAAGGAGGAAGCGATGAGCGAGGACAAGGCGCAACCCGGGGAGCCCATGGTCCCCGGCGACAAGGCGCAACCCGGCGCGGAGAATGCGGGCGAGGACCTGTGCCCCAGGTGTGGGGGGACCGGCCGTTACCGGGAGGAGGAGTGCGAGAACTGCGGCGGCTCGGGCAGGGTGTGGGTGCCCGTCGGTACCCCGTAGTCGCCCCGCCCCCCTCGGCGGCCGAGGCGATGCCCCGTTGTGTTCGGGGAGGGCGCCGGGAAGTAGCATTGGCGGTACGGCCGTGATCCTTGTAGACCGGCTCAGGAGGTACCCTTCGGGGTACTGGTGCCACATGGTCACCGACTCCACCCCGGAAGAGCTGCACACCTTCGCCCTACGCCTGGGTCTCCGGCGGGAGCAGTTCCAGCGGCACGAGCGGCTGCCGCACTACGACCTGAGGCCGCACATGCGGGAGAGGGCGCTTGCCCTGGGGGCGGAAGCCGTAAGCTCAAAGGAACTCTTCCGGCGCGGGCGCGAGGCCTTTCTCGGTGCACGCGGCCAGTGACGAGGAAAGCTTTACGCCACCACCGACCTCCGCCTCGCCGCTCAGGAGGAGCCGGGCGTTAGCTTCCGTGCCCGCGCCGCGAACGATACGACCTCCCTAAGAACCGCCCCCGGGACAGGGCTTGCCCGGCGGTGAACGTAAGATAGCCCGATCGCGTAGAGTCGCAGCGTGGCTAACGTCGAGTGCGAGCCCGTCGGCGTAGGACGTCCAAGTACCTCCCGCAAGTTTGGGCTGAGCCGATTACCTCGCCGAGCCGGGGCTCCGATGGATCGTCCCCCCTTCTTATCGAGGGTAAGCCCCTGAGTTTTTCGAGCATCGGTTCCTCCGGGGTTGCTGGAGATGGCGTTTGATGCAGGAAGAGGATCCCGGCACCGGGACTCCGAACAGCAGCGATTCGCATCTCTTCGCACCTCGCACCCGACCGGTAGAGCGGGGAGGCGCGATGCCTACAGCAAAGTTGGGCATCGCGCAGGGCTGAAGGAATCTCTACAAGGCAACGAGGGTTCACGCAGACCTCTCGCCGCGCGTCCTCGAGGTGCGATGGGACACAAAGGGCAAGGACACGTTCTATTTCTTCGCCTATCAAGCCTCGGAAGGGGGTACAAAGGCAGGGTCGCTTACAACATCAGGAGGAAGAAACATGATGATTGCGCAACGCTTCGCCCAGATCTTCGGGGCGGTTTACCTGCTCGTAGGGATCATCGGGTTTCTACCGCCGCTGCTGCTCGGGACCCTGCCGCCGGGGGTTGTGGGGCCGCTCGCGGGGCTCTTGCTCGGCTTGTTCGCCGTAAACTGGTTCCATAGCCTCGCCCACCTGCTCATCGGCGCAGCGGGCCTCGCCGTCCACCGCAACCATTCGGCCTCGCGGGCCTATGCCCTCGCGCTCGGCATCGCCTACGCCGGGTTGTTCGTGTTCGGGTTGATCTTCGGCCTGAACTTCCTCGGCGGGCTTCTGCCGCTGAACGGGGCGGATCACATCCTGCACATCCTCACGGCGCTGATCGCCTTCGGGGCCTACTTCGCCTCCCGCAGTCAGGGCGGCATCGACGTAAGGCGGGCTCCCTCGGCCCGGTAACACAGCCCGAACATTCGTCCCGGCCGGGGCCCTTCGGGGCTCCGGCCGTTTTGCTGATT
>JADDPR010000303.1 GCA_016781775.1 Rubrobacter sp.
AAGGTTTCGGCTCTTTCCCTGTCTTCCGCAATTACTCATCAGCCGTCTTAGGAAGACCGCCCCCAGCGCGGCCAGCAGCACGAGGGTGATGAGCACCTCGTGGCCGTGCATGAACTCCGGCGTGAGCGGGTTCTCGACGATGTGGGCCGTGGCATCGGCCGCCGAAAGTGTGATCGTGACGAGCCACGCCGTCGCCACGAAGCCGAGCAGGCAGAGCACGAAGATCTTGCCCTTCCAGAACGAGAGCAGCTTCTCCAGCATCGCGATGGAGCCCTGCCCGTGCGGACTGGCCTCCGAGACACGCCGATACATCGGCAGCATCCCGAAGATGGTAAGGAGCACGATAAGCAGGGTCGCGATGGGGGAGAGAGCTCCCGTGGCAACGATCGCGATGCCCGGGATGTAGCCGAGCGTCGAAAAGTAGTCCACCCCGGTCAGACAAACCACCTGCCACCAGCTGTGCTGGTCTTTCCCCTCCTGGACCTGCGGCCCCTCGACCCCCTCGACGCGCTGCGCGAGCAGCCAGCGCCCGAGGCGACTCTTGGCCCGCTTCTGCGAGTTCGGTAGCGAGGCCACGGCTAGACGGACCGTTGCTTTAAGCCGACCAATGGTGCGGGAAGCCCGCTTGGGGAGCTTTCTCGGAACGGCGAACCCACCTCGGGGGGCCCGAAACAGAAACCAACCGGCGCATCCTTCGTCCCTTCTTCTGGCGCCTGCGAGGTTAGCTGTCGGGTTCGGGCCGGAAGGACGCGCCCTACACCGTCCGGGCCAAGCCCCTTCGGCGATTCACCCCTGGGCCACGAGGCCCGAATCTATGGTTCCCCCGCCCCCCGGAGCTATCCGGGAGCTCGGCGCAGCAACTGTTGCTAGATCGGGGGTATACACCCGCACGGGTTGCCTGTCAACGTTCGTCCGGCCGGGCATCCGCGACCGTAGAGGTTTCTCCTACGACGACGGCGGACGACGGACATTCAGGAAGCCGGAGGCGACGGGCTTTCCTTCGGCGGCGCGGGCGCCGAAGGTCCGCCGTTTACCCCCTCCAGAAAGCCGGCGTCAGAAGGACGAGGACCGTAAAAAGCTCCAGGCGGCCGAGTAGCATGAAGAAGGTCAGTAGCGCCTTCGCCGAGCCGGGCAGGTCCGCATAGAAGGCTGGGTCCCCGGCCGGACCGAGGGCCGTACCCGTGATGTTCAGGCAGGCGAAGACCGAGCCGAAGGCGGCCCCGACGGGCACCCCGTGCAGGGCGATGAGCAAGGTGCCGACTATCAAGAGGGCCACGTACACGAAGAAGAACCCCAGGAAAGCTCCCCGCATCCTTTCCGGGATCACGCGGTTGCCTAGCTTCAAGGGGGTGACGGCCTGGGGATGGATGATGCGGAAGATCTCCTGCCGGGCGTGGCGCGCCAGGAGGACGGCCCGGATCACCTTCAGCCCCCCGCCCGTCGACCCGGCGCAGGGCCCTATCGCCATGAGCAGCATGAGGAAAACCTGGGCAAACGGGCCCCAGGAGGACCATGCCGCCGTGCTGAAAGCCGTCCCCGTGGCGAGGCTCGCGCTCTGGAAGAGCGCCTCCCGAAAAGCGGTCAGGGGGGAGTTGGCGTATTCCGAGGCGTAGAGGATCGCCGTAAGGAGGATCGTGCTCCCGGCCACTATGCCCAGGTAGGCCAAAAACTCGCGGTTGCCGAGGGCGCGCCCCGTCCTTCCCCGGGCTGCGTGGAAGTAGAGGGCGAAGTTTACACCGGAGAGCAGCATCCCCGCGATCACGGCCAGCTCCACGGCCCAGGAGTCGAAGGCGGCGATCGAGTCCGAGCGCGTCGAGAACCCGCCGGTGGAGACCGTGGTCAGGGCGTGGTTGAAGGCGTCGAAGGGCCCCATACCGGCCAGGAGGAGCGCGACGAGGCCCCCGAGCGTGAGGGCACCGTAAATGTACGCCAGGATCTTCGCCGTCTCCCGAATTCGTGGCGTTATCCTCTCGGGCATCGGGTTGGCGACCTCGGCGGAGTAGAGCTGCGTTGCGCCGAAGCCGACGAGCGGGGCGACGGCCACGAAGAGCACCACGATCCCTATCCCCCCGGCCCACTGCGTCAGGCTTCGCCACAGCAGCAGCGACGGGGCGACCTCCTCCGGCGTCGTGAGGGTCGAGGAGCCGGTGGTCGTAAACCCGGCCATGGACTCGAAGAAGGCGTCCACCGGGCCCATGAGCCCGGAGAGGACGAACGGCGCCGCCCCGATCGCCCCGATCCCGAGCCATCCCAGGACGACGATCAGGAAGACGTCGCGCCCGGAGACGTAGCTGTTCGGGGACCGCGTCCCCAGAAACATGGCCGACGCGAGGGCGAGCGTCACGAGCGCCGGGAGCCCGAACGCGAACACGTTCCCGTCCCCGACGAAGAGTGAGTAAGCCGCCGGAAGGAACATGGCGGCGCCGCCGGCGGCGCACACCGCCGCGAGTGCGTTCAGTACGACCCTAGGGTGCAAAGATGCGCTCTACCTTCTCCACCGCGGCCCCGACGGTGAAGACCACGACGTTGTCGCCGGCCCGGAGGGTGTCCTCGCCGGTGGGGATGATAACCTCCTCGCCCCTTAGCACCGCGCCTACGATCGCGCCCCTAGGGAAACCCACCTCCGCCAGCGGTCGGCCCGAGACGCGGCCACGCTCTGGAACCCGGAGCTCTATCATCTGGGCCCCGCTCTCCAAAAGGGTGACGGCCGAGATCTCCCCGCGCCGCACGAAGCGGAGGATGGCCCCGGCGGCCAGCAGCCGCGGGGAGATGGTGATATCCACCCCCAGGGCCTCCGCGAGGGGCGAGAACTCGCCGCGGCTTATCCCCGCCACGGTGAGCTTGGCTCCAAGTTGGCGGGCGTACATCGCCGCCAGCAAGTTCGCCCGGTCGTCCCCCGTGACGGCGACGAAGGCGTCCGTCCGATCGACCCGTTCCTGGAGCAGGAAATCCCGCGAGATCCCTTCGTCGTGTAGCACGAGCCCCCTCGTGAGCTGCACAGCCGCATGCCGGGCCCGGATCTCGTCCCGCTCCACGACCTTGACGTCCACCCCACCCTTCTCCAGCGCGAGGGCGAGCCGCAGGCCTATGCGGCCTCCACCCAAGATCGTCACGTCGCGGACCGGCTCAGTATGGGCGGCGATCGCCCGGATGATCCCGAAGATGCGCCGCTTCTCGCCGATAAGGAAGACACGGTCGCGGGCCTCCAGCACCGTGTCTCCCCGGGGGACGAGCGCCTCCCCGCGCCTCACTATCCCGACGACGAGGCTGCGCTCCGGCAGCCTCACGTCCTGCACCCGGCACCCCACGGCCGGGGCGTCTTCCTCCAGGATCACCTCCGCCACCGTGATACGGCCCTCGGCGAACGTCTCCGCGTTGACCGCGCCGGGGAGCGAGAGGGCCCCCATGATCTCCTCCGTCGCCATCTGCTCGGTGTGGATGACGAAGTCGATCCCGAGCACCTCCTGGGTGAACGGTTCGCGCGGATCGTAGTAGTCCTCGTTGTGGATGCGTGCCACGGTGCGTAAGGCCCCTTGTGCTTTGGCCGCGAGGCACGCGATGATGTTCGCCTCGTCCGAGCCCGTCGCCGCGACGAGCAGGTCGGAGCTCTCGACCCCAGCTTCGCGCAAGACTATCGGGCTCGCCCCGTTCCCCTGCATCACGAGGGCGTCGAGCCCCTCGGTCGCCCTCTCCGCGAGGTCCTCGTCCCTCTCCACGACCACGACGTCGTGCCCCTCGGCCGAGAGTACCCGGGCAGCGTTGAACCCGACCTCCCCGGCCCCAACGATCACGATCCGCACGCCACCGCCCTCTCGATCCTTTACGGTGAGCAGAGTACGATCAGTATAGCCTCCCCGGGACGCGGGCCCGAGCATGCAGATCGGAGAAGGGCGGGGAGGGACTCCGTTGAGTCTCCCTCCCCGCCCTTCTGCCAAAGCGGTTTACGGTGCGCCCCCCGAAGGAGGAGCCTCCCGGTTATCTCAGGGCATACAGAGTAAGCCCCAGCACGGCTACGAGGACGAGCAAGAAGAGACCGAGGATAAGGAACACAGTCCGGTTCGACCCCTGCCGCGGGGCAGGACGCCGGCGGTAGCTCTTCTCGAGGCGCCTGCGCGTGGCCCGATTGCGCGGTGTCCGACGGTTGTAGCCCATCGTCCCCTAGCCCTTTCTGAGTGCCTCCGCGACGAGCTCGGCGACCTCGGAAGGGTTTGTCGCCGCGCGGATGCCGGCGGCCCTCAGCGCCTCGCTCTTGGCCTGGGCCGTGGTGTCGCCGCCGGAGACGATCGCGCCCGCGTGGCCCATGGTCTTCCCCTCGGGGGCGGTGAAGCCCGCGATGTATGCGACGACCGGCGTCTTCATCTCGCTCTGGATAAACTCGGCGGCGAGCTGCTCGGCGTTGCCGCCGATCTCCCCGATCATCACGGCGCACTCCGTCTCCGGGTCGGCCTCGAACTTCTTCAGAATCTCGATGAAGTCCGTCCCGATGATCGGGTCGCCGCCGATGCCGACGGCCGTGGACTGGCCGATGCCACGCTGGGTCAACTCGTTGACGATCTGGTACGTCAGCGTCCCGCTGCGGCTCACGACGCCGACGTTGCCCGGCAGGAAGATATCCTGCGGCATGATCGAGACGTTCGACTTGCCCGGCGAGATGACGCCGGGGCAGTTCGGCCCGATGAGCGTCGCATCAAGCATCCGCATGTAGTCGGAGACCTTGAGCATGTCGTGGACGGGCACGCCCTCGGTGATGCAGCAGACTGTCCGCATCCCCGAGTCGAGCGATTCAAAGATCGCGTCGGCCGAGAACGAGGCCGGCACGAAGATTACGCTGGTGTTCGCCCCGGTCTCGCGGGCGGCCTCCTCGACGGTGTTAAAGACGGGCACCCCCTCAAAGTCCTGCCCGCCCTTGCCGGGGGTGACGCCTGCGACGACGTTGGTGTCCCCCTGGAGCATCCTCCCGGTGTGGAAGCCGCCCTCTCGACCCGTGATGCCCTGCACCACGAGCCGCGTGTCGTTGTCTACGAGTATCGCCATCTCTTACCCTTCCCCTTCTAGCCGCGACCCAGCTCGACGGCCCGCCTGGCCGCGTCGAGCATGGTCTCCTCGGTGTGCACGTTCTGCGGGGTGTTCTCCGCGAGTATCCGGCGCCCCTCCTCGGCGTTCGTGCCGTCGAGGCGCACCACGATCGGCAGCTCGATGTTCGAACGCTCGATCGCCGTCATCAACCCCCGGGCCACCTCGTCGCCCCTGGTTATGCCGCCGAAGATGTTGAAGAGTACGCTCTTGACCTCCGGGTTCGACGTGACGATGTCGAGCGCCGCGGAGATCTTCTCGGCGTCCGCGCCACCCCCGACGTCCAGGAAGTTGGCGGGCGTACCGCCGGCCTGGGCTACAACGTCGAGCGTGCTCATCACTAGCCCCGCCCCGTTCCCGAGGATACCGACGTCGCCGTCGAGCTTGACGTACTGGAGGCCCGCCTCCTGGGCGCGCTGCTCCTGCGGGTCGGCCGCCTCGACGTCGTGCAGCTCCGCGATCTCCTTGTGCCGGTACAGGCTGGAGTTGTCCACCGTGACCTTCGCGTCGAGCGCGAGGACACGCCCGTCCTCCGTGGCGACGAGCGGGTTGATCTCAACGAGGCTGGCATCCGCGCCGGTGAACGCCTCGTACAGGTTGCTCAAGACCTTACCGACGCCCTTCGCCACGTCGCCTTCGAGGCCGGCGGAGAACCGGAGCTCGCGCGCCTGGTAGGGCAGGAGCCCCACGAGCGGGTCAACGTGCAGCCGCACGATGGACTCCGGGCTCTTCTCTGCGACCTCCTCGATGTCCACGCCGCCCTCGGTAGAGAACAGGATCAACGGCTTCCTCGCCGTCCGGTCTACCGTGATCGAGAGGTACATCTCGGTGGCGATGGCCGCGCCGGCCTCGATCAGCACGCGCCGAACCGTGTGCCCCCTGATGTCCATCCCCAGAATCTGCTCGGCCGCGTCCCGCGCCTCGTCCGGGCTCTTGACGACCTTGATGCCGCCGGCCTTGCCGCGTCCGCCGGTCAGAACCTGCGCCTTGACGGCCACCGTGCCGCCGAGCTTCTCGGCCGCTTCCCTGGCCTCGTCGGGCGTAGTGGCTACGACGCCCTCCAGCGTTTCTATACCGTACTGCCGCAGCAGTTCCTTACCTTGATGCTCGTAGAGGTCCAAAATCCACTCCCCGCGAATCCCACCATAACATCCGGCATTATACAGAGGGTCAGAGGCGCTTTTCGCCCCTTATCTCCACCTTGGTTTCTCCTGGACATACCGAGAGACTGCCGATCGTCCCGAAAAGGCGGGGCCGCCACGTTCGACCGCGCACGAGATTCGGAGGTGGTGCATGAGGATCCTGGGTTGGACGTTCGCAGGGCTGGTCGCCCTACTGCCGGGATCGGGCTTCGCGCTCCTCTCTGGCAGCGTTATCCTGGACGCCGTCCCCGCGGTAAGCGTGCTGCTAATCACCGCTTACCCCTCGTGGGAGGACGGCTAGATCGCCCCTTCTACGTACGACAAAAGAAGATCGACCCGAACCTCCCCTACGACGACCCGTGGCGGCATCGCATGCACCGACACGACGGCCGCGGGCACCTCCTCCGCCGGTGGCCGAGGTGTCAGCGGGGACGGTTTCGGCGGTTGTCGATGCGGCACCACTCCCAACACCGGTTCCAGCCGGACCTGTGCGGTCTGCCGGTTCAGGGTTGCGCGGGGCCAGGGCGCTCCTTCGAATAGCGTCGGTGCAGCTTCACGGTGTGCTTGGTGTTTTCCCTGCCCTGCTGACGGCGCCGGCGGACCCTGAGGTTCAGAAGCTCGACGAGGACGGCGAAGCCCATCGCGAAGTAGATGTAGCCCTTGGGTACGTGCTGGTCGAAGCCTTCGAGGAGTAGGGAGAAGCCGATCAACAAGAGGAAGCTTAGGGCCAGCATCTTTACGGTCGGGTGGCGGCTGACGAAAGCGCTGACGGCCCCGGCGGAGACCATCATGACCGCGATGGAGACCACGACGGCGGCGATCATCACCGAGACCTGATCCACCATGCCCACGGCGGTAATCACCGAGTCGAGCGAGAAGACTATGTCGAGGATAACGATCTGGATCAGGACGCTGCCGAACGTCGCCTTGACCTTGGCGCTGCTGTGTCCCTCCTCGCCTTCGAGGTTCTCGTGGATCTCGTGGATCTCGTAGGTGCTCTTACCCAACAGGAAGAGACCGCCGAGGATCAGGATCAGGTCGCGCCCGGAGATCTCCTGCCCCAGAACCGTGAAGAGCGGCGCGGTGAGCCCGATGACCCAGCTTAGAGACAGGAGCAACAGGACGCGCATAACCAGCGCTAGTCCTAGCCCTAATCGCCTGGCGAGCGCCTGTCTCTCCGCGGGCAGCTTGTCCACCAGAATCGATATGAAAATGATGTTGTCTATCCCAAGAACGATCTCCAGGGCCAGCAAGGTAAGGAAAG
>JADDPR010000312.1 GCA_016781775.1 Rubrobacter sp.
GATGCGGCATGACAATGCAGGAGTATTCACCCGGAAACGGTATCATACCCCAGAACGATCGTCCCTAAAGATCCGGCCCCGAAGCACAAAGCGGCCTCCAGGTGGCGTGCTCGATGTTTCGTCTGCGAATCGAAGGCATCCCGGCCTCCTCGGGGAAGGCGGTGGGGCAACGCCTCAAGCGCCGGGGCGGCCGCGACACCAACCGGGCCCCGCGCGTCGTCGCGGCGGGACGGATGGGCCGCGACGAGCGCGCCCGCTCCTCCTGCGTCGCCCGACGAACCGCCGCGGGCGAGGGCAAGAGGGAGATGAACCGGTACCCCGAACGCTGCGTCGCCGGGGAGCCCACCGGGTACTTCTCTCGCCTTTCCGTCGCCCGCGAGGCCTCTTTCGGCCTCTCGAGAGTCACAGGGGCTTCGCTAGGGGGCGGGATCTCGGCGAGAGGATCGTCGTCGTAGGGCCCTCAGGGTCCTGCCGACGAAGCCGGGAGGGCCGCGCTTCTCGGATCCGAGACGAGGGCCAGGACGATGGGGATGACGACCGAGACGACCGCGCCCACGTACGGGACGAACGAGATCAGGCCGCTGAAGATGCCCAAAAGCAGGACGAACGGCACCCCGATAATGTAGAGCGCCACGGCCCAGAACACCCCTATGAACGTCATGGCCGCGAGCTGACCGAGGAACCACCGCTGAATCTTGGTACATCATCCCCAGCACCTCCCGCACCCTCTGGCGCCAGCCCGCGGGGACGCCCTCCCGGCGCAGCGACCTGTGGCGGAGCATCTCCTCCTTGCCTTCCTCGTCCAGGAACCCGAGGAAGGACCTGCCCACGAGCTCGTCCGGGAGGAGCCCGAGGACTTCGGCGTACGCGGCGTTGCAGTACTCGACGAGCGCATCCTCTCCCGGGCCCAGCAAGCCGACGCCCTCCTGGACGTTCTCGACGAGCGCGCGGTACCGCTCCTCGCTCTCCACGAGCGCTTCCTCGACCCTGCTACCGCGTCCGGGGGCCTCCACGGCCAAACCCACCGCGCCGACCACGGAGCCCGCGGCGTCCCGCAAGGGGTTGTAGAGGCACTCGAAGGAGGCCCCCGCGACCTCCACGACCGAGGCGAACGACTCGCCCGAGAGCGCGCGGCTCAAGTTCTCGGACACCGAGGGCTCCCCGGCGTACGCCTCGAAGGCGCACCGCCCGACCATCTCCCCGGCCCTCAGCCCCAGGACCTCGAGGCCCGGGCCCTCCGATAGCGTGAAGACGCCCTCGGCGTCCACCGCGAACACGACGGGTCTGCCGTTGAAGACATCCCGCGCCACCATGCTATAGTGCCCTTCCAAGGGAAGCCTCCTAGCGTTTCCTGGGGCGGTCCGCCGAGATTGCGAACCTGTCGGGGCGCCCGTTTTCGTTCCATCCTTCTGCCGCGGCTTCCCACTGGATTCCCCTCCGCCCGAACCTGTCCCACCGGGCTGCGCTTAGCATGTCATGTTAGTTGTGCCGGTGGCCCGGCGCAACGGGACTCGCACATGCTTTCCCTGCTTCGTTGCCGCAACGTCGGAAAGATTCGCGTTCCCTGTAACGTTGGGGATCGGGGCGGTGCCGCGAGCCGCGAAGTAACCCGCCGCTGGTGGTGTCCGATCAGGCTCATGCCGTTCAGTGGAGAACCGTCAAGAGTGAACGTTCTCGGAAGCCCGCATGCAGGGCCCTGCATAAATCGAACCCCCATCGCCTCCTGAGGCCCTTTAGAAACCGGTGTGGCGTGGAAGGCGGCCACAGCATCTTGTGGGGTGCACGAAATCGCAAGAAGGTGGATGCTCGGGCGGTACCGCGCATAACGACTTCTCGGAATCCGCTCCCCATCCCATAGGTTTGGGGAGCCG
>JADDPR010000419.1 GCA_016781775.1 Rubrobacter sp.
CGGTAGCTTCCAGTCCATCTCCGTGCGTCCTACCCCCCGCGGCCCCCGGGCAACCGGAAGCGGGACGGGGCGGTATGCTTTGTGGCATGGGGCAAAAGGCGTGAAGATACTCGCGATAGGCGACACGGTGGAGCCGATCCTCCATGGCGAGAACCTCGCGCGGTACGCCTCCGGGGTGGAGGTCGTCGTCTCGTGTGGGGACCTGCCGTTCGAGTACCTGGAGTACGTCGTCACCTTCTCGGGGGCGCCGCTCTACTACGTCCGCGGAAACCACGACCCCGAGGGTCCGAAAGCCCCCGAAGGCTGCATCCCCATCGACGGGCGCGTCGTGGACGTAGGGGGCGTGGTCCTCGCGGGCCTCTCCGGCTCGCCGTGGTACTCGGGCGGCCCCAACCAGTACACCGAACGCGCCATGCGCCGCCGGGCACGCGCCCTCTCGGCCAGGATAGCCCTCGGCAGGATACGGGGCAGGAAGTACCCCGACGCTTTCGTCACCCACTCCCCGCCCCTCGGGCTCGGAGACCGCGAGGACGTCGCCCACACCGGCTTCGAGCCCTTTCTGGGGCTCATCGACCGGTATGCTCCTCCACTCTGGCTGCACGGGCACGTACATTTGTATGGGCCGGAGGCGCGGGAGGGACGGGAGACGCGCCGGGGTAGAACACGGGTAATAAACGTGTACGGACACAGAATCCTGGAGGTACCGGCCCGGGATGGAGACGAATCTCGGGGGAGCCCGTAGCCCAAGGTAGAAGGACGAGTAAGGGAAGTTACGTGGACCCGAACGAGCAGGCCGACAAGGACTTTACGCGGGCGAGACGGATGGCCTTCCTGCGGCGCATCGGGGCGTACCTCAGAAACGATCCGGCCTCCAACCAGCTTCTCTCCTTCGAGGCGGTCAGGAGCGTCCTCGGGGCGATAGAGCAGCATTACGCGGGGATGCGCGTGGTGCCGGTCGCCAACATCGTGGGGAGCGTCGGGCGCCATCGAGACTTCGACCGGGCCTTTCTGCCGGCGAGCTCCAGCGTGGCGGGGAGGTGGAAGAAGATCGACCGGGCCATGAGACAGGCCGAGGAGCTGCCGCCGGTCAGCCTCTACAAGATCGGGGACGCCTACTTCGTCAAGGACGGCAACCATCGGGTCTCCGTCGCGAGGCGTCAGGGCATCGAGATGATCGACGCCGAGGTCACGGAGCTCAAGAGCCGGGTGCCGGTCGACGCGAACCTGACCGCCCGGGACCTCCTCCACAAGCTGGAGCAGAGGCGCTTTCTGGAGAGGCTCCCGATGGACCGCGTGCTCCCGGAGATCGAGCTCCGGTTCTCCGACGCCGCCGACTACCGGACGCTCGCGACGTACATCGAGGCCCACGGCTTCCGGCTCTCGCAGCTCTGGCGGCGCTACGTCTCCCACGAGGAGGTCTTGAGGGACTGGTACGAGTACTCCTACAAGCCCATCTCCGCCATGATCCGGGAGGAGCGCATCCTCGACGCCTTCCCGGGGCGCACGCAGCTCGACCTCTACGCCTGGATCATCCGCCACCGCGAGAGGCTCGTCCTGGAGCGGCGCAGAGAATCCGTCACCCCCGAGAACGCCAAGGACGACATCCTCCTGCGCGAGGGCGAGCGCCGCCGCAATCCCCTCGACCCGAGCCACCTGAACATCTACGAGGGCTAGGGTCTCCGCCCGTGGGCGCCCTCGCCGGGTCCTCTGTTGTAAGATGCTCCGGTCGTCGTAAGCCCCGGCTCTTGGTGGGAGGCCTCCTTGGGAGCCTTGTCGGTGATCTGGGCGCCGGTCGCGGCGCTCTCACACGTTGCGGAGGAGCGGCGCGTGCTCTCGGGCTTCGCGGTGACCGCCCTGTACGCCGCCCTGAGCCTCGTCGCGAGCGCCATCGCGCTCTTCGGCGGCCTCACCGAGGCGCAGCTCGGGGCGGGCGGCGCGCCCGTGCCGCCGGAGATTCGGGACCTGTTGCTCCCTTTCTCCGTGATCGCGCTGGTCTTCGCCGCCGTCTGGCCGTTCGTCTTCTGGCTTCTGGTCTCGGGGCTTATGCACCTCGTCACGCGGTTCTTCGGGGGGACGGGGCCGTTCTCCGCGACGCTCGCGGTG
The DNA here is from genome assembly GCA_016781775.1 of Rubrobacter sp. Lineage (GTDB taxonomy): Bacteria > Actinomycetota > Rubrobacteria > Rubrobacterales > Rubrobacteraceae > Rubrobacter_F. The sequence goes on from JADDPR010000419.1 coordinate 2,104, forward strand.
GTCGGCGTCGCGGGGGTGCCGTTCGTGATAGCGGCCGCCCTCCAGCTTCCGGCGACGGGGTTGCAGATCGTGCTCGGCCCCGAGAACACGGCGGCGACCGTCTTGGGCCTCCTCGTCTCCCTCCTCGGACTCGCCGCCCTCGTGTGGTACGCGGTGCTGGTGGTCGTGGGGACCGCCCTCGCCCGGCGCATCGGCTACGGGGAGTCCGCGGGCTCCTGCGCCATCTCCTGCGCGGGATGCGCGGGCCTTATACTCCTGGTCGGCGTGGCCCTCGCCGTCCTGGTCGCCCTTATCGCGGGCGCGGCGGGTTCGGCCGGGGGCCCCTGACGCCCTCCGCACGGACGAAACTACCGAAAAGAGGCAACTCTGATGGATTCCGGCCATGGAAGAGAAGGGGACAACACCCCCGCTACGGGAGTACCCGGCGAGCAGTCGGGGCGGGGAAGCGGTGCGCCGGAGGTGAACACCGGGTCGGGCGCGCCTCCTCCGGCGCCTCCCCGTCGGAGCAGACGCCGGGGACTTCTGATCGGGGGGGCCATCGCGGCGGCGCTCCTCTTCCTCACGGTCGGGACCGTCCTTCTCGTCGTCCTGCTCGGTCCCGGCGGCCCGGTCGGCGGCGGGGGCGGTAGCGCCCAGGCCCCCATGACCTTTCAGGAGGAGTACGTCTCGGGCGAAGGCCGGGAGAAGGTGGCGGTATTGCCCGTCGAGGGCACCATCGGCTCCGAGGAGGTGACCGGCGCGCTGGCGACGCCCGCGGCTACCCCGGAGGTCTTGAGAAACGAGCTCCGCCAGGCCGCGGAGGACGAGAGCGTCCGGGCGGTCGTCCTGGAGGTCAACTCCCCCGGCGGGGGCGTCACCGCGAGCGCCCGGATGCGCGACGAGATCCTCGATTTCAAGGAGACCTCCAAAAAGCCCGTGGTCGTCTCCATGGGCGACATAGCAGCCTCGGGCGGCTACTACATCTCCGCCCCGGCCGACTCCATCGTCGCGAACCCGTCGACCCTGACGGGGTCTTTGGGGGTAATCATCTCGCTCCTCAACTACGAGGAGGCGCAGGAGAAGCTCGGGCTCCGGGAGGAGGTCGTAAAAAGCGGGGAACTCAAGGACATCGGCTCCCCCGCAAACGAGTTGACGCCGGAGGAGCGCGGGATCTTTCAGGAACTGGTGAACGAGGACTACGACGAGTTCGTCCGGGTGATCGTCGAGGGCCGCGGCCTCCCCGAGGACCGGGTGCGCGAGCTGGCCGACGGCCGCATCTACTCGGGCCGTCAGGCCGAGGATCTCGGCCTCGTCGACGAGCTCGGCGACCTGGAGACGGCCGCGGGGGTCGCGGAGGACCTTGCGGGAGTGGACGGCGCGACGGTGGTCCGCTACGCGCAAGAACCGAGCTTCGCCGAGCTTCTACAATCCCGCCTCGCCCCGCAGAAGCCCGAGGCCCTCAAGGTCCTGGAGGAGGCGGGGCTCAGCCCTTCCCCGGAGCTCCAGTACCTGTACCGTCCGTAGGGGAGTATGCAAAGCCGACCACAAAAGTATGGGTGGCCTCCGAAACGCGCGCCGGAGCCGTGTACTTCGGCCGGCCGCTATCATAGAATTCGTGCAGGGTGGTCCTGAGGGGGACCGCGAGGAGACCGTGACGAAGCGGCTGGCGACAATGAAATACGCGCGTGGGGTTCGTGCCCGGGGCGTGCCGGATGGGGGTGCCCGATAATCTGGCAGCCGACGACGTACGCCCTGATCTCGCTGTCCGCGTCGCTGATACCGGCCGCGGGCGGCTTTTACGCATGGAGCAGGCGCGGCAAGACGGGGGCATCCACGCTGGCCCTGCTGCTCTGGGTGCTGGCGCTCTGGGGGCTCTTGTACGCTGTGGAGCTCGGCGCGCTCGACGGCCCCCTGGCGAGCACGCTCCAAAAGGCGCGTTTCGCCGTCCTGGTGCTGGCGCCTCCCCTCTGGCTCGTCTTCACGCTCCAGTACACAGGAAGGGTAGGCTGGCTTACGAGGGGCTTTCTAGCGCTGCTCTTCGCCGTGCCGGCGGCCACCCTGGCGCTCATCGCCACGAACGGGGAACACGAGCTCGTGTGGATCACGGAAGGGGCCCGCGAGGCCGGCCCCGGGACCGGTGCGATGGTTCTCCCGGGCTTCGAGTACGGGCCCTGGTTCTGGATAGACTTCTCCTACGGAGCACTACTCGTCCTCGCGGGCGCGGCACTACTCGTGCTGATGCTCCGCAACTCGCAGTGGCTCTACGCCAGGCAGAGCGCCTGCCTGCTTCTGGGGTTCGTCGGGCCCTGGGCCGCGCATGCGGCGTACGCGACCGGGTTGGACACGGGGCTCCGCGCCCTGCCCAACCTCGATCCCGCGGTCCTCGCCTTCGTCCCGGCGGGCCTCGCGCTCGCATGGGGCATACACCGTCACAAGCTCCTCGACCTCTCCCCCGTCGCGCACGACACCGTCGTCGAGGGGATGAGCGACGGCACCCTGGTCCTCGACAAGCGCGGGCGGATCGTCGACCTCAACCCGTCCGCCTGCCGCATCCTCGACTGCAAGGCCGTCGACGTCGTCGGCGAGGGCTTCAGGGAGGTCCTGAGCAGGCAGGGCAAAGCGGCGCCCTTGTCCGGCAACCGCGGCACCGCGCTCCTCGAACGCTACGAGAAACAGGGGCAGGCAAACGAGGAGATCCGTCTCGGCGAGGGAACCGAGGCCCGCCACTACGACCTGGCCCTCTCGGCGCTCCACGACGGGCGGGGGAACCGCACCGGCACCCTTGTGGTGCTCCACGAGGTCACCGAGCGCAAGCTCGACGTGGAGCGGCTGGACAAGCTCGCCCACTACGACGCCCTGACCGGCCTGCCCAACCGCGCCCTCTTCTACGAGCGCCTCAGCCAGGAGATCGCCCGCTCCCGCAGGACGCAAGGGGTGGGCAAGGAGCTCCTCGCGGTCATGTTCCTCGACCTCGACCGCTTCAAGATGATCAACGACACTTTGGGCCACGAGGTCGGCGACCTCCTCCTGAAGGAGACGGCCAGAAGGCTCAAGGAGAGCGTCAGAGAGTACGACGTCGTGGCGAGGCTCGCCGGCGACGAGTTCACCGTGATCCTGCCCGAGGTCGAGAGCCGCCGCGCCGCCACCGACGTCGCCAGACGCATCGTGGAGGCCATCGCCGCCCCCTTCAACCTTCAGGGGAACGAGCTTCTGATCTCTACGAGCGTCGGCGTCTGCTTCTACCCGACGGACGGCCACGACCCGACGACCCTCGTCAAGAACGCCGACTCGGCGATGTATCGGGCCAAGGCCGGCGGCAAGAACCGCTACGAAGTCTACGCCGAGGATGTTCTGCAAAACCCCACGAAACACTTCGAGCTGGAGAACGAGTTGAACCGCGCGATCGAAGAGAACCGCTTCGTCCTCCACTACCAGCCCGAAATCAAGATCTCCTCCGGCCGCATGAGCGGCGCCGAGGCGCTCGTGAGGTGGGAGCACCCCGAGCGCGGCCTCCTCCATCCCGAGGATTTCGCCCCCGTGGCCGAGGAGACGGGCCTTATCTTCTCGATAGAACGCTGGGTCTTGCGCGAGGCCTGCCGCCAGATGCGCTCCTGGCAGGAGCGCTACCCGACCGAGCAGGCGCTGACGGTGAGCGTCAACATCTCCGGCCGCCACTTTATGCACCCGAACCTCTCCGGCGTGGTCCGCGGCGTCTTCGAAGAGACCGGCCTCCCCCCGAGAGCCTCGTCCTGGAGGTGAAGGAGAGCGTCCTGCACGAGGACGCGGCCTCGGCCGCCGTCACCCTGCGTGCCCTCAAGAACCTCGGTGTGGGGCTCGCCGTGGACAACTTCGGCGCCGGCTACTCCTCCATCGCCGAGCTCAAGCGCTTCCCCTTGGACATCCTCAAGGTCGACCCCTCGTTTGTCCGGGGCGTCGGCGAGAGCGAGGAGAACCGCGAGATCGTCCGCGCCGTCGTGGGCCTGGCCCACGCCCTCGGCCTCACCGTCGTCGCCGAAGGGGTCGAGACCCCCCGACAGCTTATGCAACTGAAGGAGATGGGCTGCGAGGTCGCCCAGGGCACCTACTTCGCCGGCAGCCTCTCCCACCGCGCCACCTCGGCCTTCCTCGTCGCCGATCTGTATTACTAGGGTCCTTCCAGGAAAGACCGCGCCTTCTCTGTCAAGCGCCATCAGCGGATCAGCAAGAAGGACCAGGGAGTTGATCACCAAGGGCCAAGCGCTCCAGGAAGTCTGACCGCCGGACGGCCCGGAGTAAGTCGGTGGCTTCTCTACATGGGCGCCACTGTACCGTCGGTGTTGACTGCCGATGGGCTCCTACCGAACAAGTCTCCTGGCGCCCGCGTAGCCGCGGATGTACTCTATCTCGCTCTCGACCACCTCGCCGAAGTAGCTCGAGGCGTGGACGATCCTGCCGTTCCCCGAGTAGATGCTGACGTGGGTGATGGTCCTGCCGTCCTCACTGTGGAAGATTACGTCGCCTGGCCTCAGGTCCTCTCTGCTAACCGGGGTGCCATAGCTCATCTGCTGTGCCGGGCCATCCGGCAACCGCTCGCCGAACTCCCCGAAGACGGTCGTCGTCAGGCAAGTACAATCCATAGATTCGTAGGGCTCGCACGCCTCGGGACCACCGAGCACGTAGGGAGTTCCCATGTACTTTCTCGCCTCCGCGACGACCCTGGAGCCGGCGGCGGCGCTCTTCCGCGTCTCTTCCGGCGGCGCGAAGCTCCCGGTTCCGGCGGGGTTCTCGTAGGAGGAGATCTTCTCGACCTTCACGGCGTCGGCGGCGACCTTGCCCTTGCCCTTCGTGTTGTGCGAGATCCTCACGGGGAACTTCTCGTCCCTGCGCATCTCGAACTCGCCGATGCGCACCCAGGATCCGCCGTCCTTGCGCTGGTTGACCTCCGTCCACTCCGTACCGTACGGCGTCTCGACGCCCACGCCGACCTTGTCGTTCAAGCCTCGCACCTTGGGCCACCGGACGTAGACCGCGTACTCCCCGTCGGTCGGGATCTCGACCTCGAAGAGGGCGTGCGCTCCCTTCTTGGCGGGACGCGCGAACAGGTAGTCACCGCCGTTGATGCCCCCGCCCGAGTCGCTCACCTTCCAGCTTTTGGAGGCCGCGAAGCGTCCCTCGTCGGAGTTGTCCACCACCTGCGAATACGTCTCCGAGCTCGCGTCCTGACGGACAGCGGCAAAGGTCACAAAAGCTGCAAGGACCGCCATACACACCACCGCAACGCGCCGCAACGCATCCCCCCTCCGGAACTTGTAGATGCTCCATCCGAATATTATCGATGCGCGGGGTGAAAAGCTTTAGTTTTTCGGCACTT
>JADDPR010000416.1 GCA_016781775.1 Rubrobacter sp.
TTCGCCTACGATTATCAGGCCGGCGAGGTCGCGCGCACGAGGACCGGCAACGCCGAAGGGCCCGTCCCCTGGTAACGGGGGACGGGCCCTTCTCAAGGCTTCCGTAAACGGCGGCTGCTTCTAGACGCGGGTGGCGCGCACGATGAGGCGCCCGGACTCGGGGCCGGAGCTCATCAAGCGCGGGCCGATGGTGAACCAGTCGTCCGGGGTCTCCGTGCAGACCTGCAGGCTGACCGTGTCGGTGCCGGTCGGGCCGGTCACCCAGGTGTCGAAAGGAGTCACGGCGAAGATCTCGCTCACCGCGTAGTTGTAGGTCTCGCCGTTGGCGTCGGTAAGCGTCACCTCGTCGCCCATGGAGATCGAGGGGAGGTCGTAGAAGATGCGGTCGGACGGGGTGCCCGCGTAGCCGACGCGGTGGCCGGCGATGTAGGTGTTGGCGCCCTCCTGCCACGGGAAGCCGGTGCCGGGCAGGTGCATGGTGCCGGCGGTGAGGGCCGCCTCGGAGTTCTCGTCGATCACGGGGACGCCCGAGATGCCCAAAGCCGGGACGGTCAGGGACATCGTGGTGTCGCTCGGCGCGGCGGCCACCTCTTCGTCCTCGTACTGGTCCTCTTCGGTCACCTCTTCCTGAGGCTGCTCGCCATCCTCGTACTGAGACTCCTCGTCATCCTCGTACTGGGACTCCTCGTACTGGCGGGCGGTAACCGCCCCGTACTGGTCCCCGGCCGCCTCGGCCACCTCGCCCGCCCCGGCGGGCAACTGCTCGGCTGCCGGCTCCTCGACCTTCTTCGGCTCAGTCTTCTCGGGCTTCGCCTTCTCGGCCTGGGTCTTCTCGGCCTCGGTCTTCTCGGGCTCGGTCTTCTCAGACTTCTTCGGGGTCTCGGGCGCCTTCTGGGCGCTCTCGGCCTTCTGGGCCGGCTTCTCCTGAGCGCCGCCGGAGGGCTGCTCCTCGCCGCAGGAGACAGCAAGGCCGCTCAGGGCGACGAATGCCAGGGAGGCCAACAGGCGGGAGGGTGTACGCTTCTTCTCCATCACAGCTTCTTGCTCCTTCGTCGGCGCCTCACGGCCCGAGACGCGGGATATGTCGTATAGGGCGCTTCGCGCGCGGCCATAGTTTGTACGTTCTTACGGATCGGGTGGATCACGAACCTTCTCTTTTTACCACCCTTCTTCACAAAATTGTACCCGGACGCCCCCCGCTCTGTATACTGCCCGACTGCAGAACGAGCCAACCCGGGAGGAACGTATATGGCACCGCAGTACATCCACACCTGCTACCGTATCCTAAATCCCGCAAGAAGCAAAGAGTTCTACGTCGACAAGTTCGGCATGAAGCTCGTCGGAGAGATGCACTTCGACACGGCGACAAACTACTTTTTCGCGATGGAGGCCGACGCCTCGCAACCGATGCTCGAGCTCACGCACAACCACGATCAGACGGAGCCCTACAACCTGGGCAACGGCTACTCCCACGTCGCCTTCACCGTCGAAGACCTCTCAAGCTTCGTCGACGGGCTAAAGCAGGCCGGCGTCGAGGTAGCGCTCGAGCCCAAGACCATGACCGTCGAGGGACACGACTACAAGATCGCCTTCGTCGTCGACCCCGACGGCTACCGCGTCGAGCTGATCGAACGCGGCACCATGAAGGTCGGAGACATAACCCAGTAGGGAGATCCGGGGGCGCCCCGTAATCGGCGCCCCGCCCCCGCTACCGATCCTGCAGCCCGCCCGGAATGTGAAAGACCCGGGGACGTGGGCTATAATCTTGCGTGCTTGTGCCGACGTAGCTCAGCAGGTAGAGCAGCTCACTCGTAATGAGCAGGTCAGCGGTTCGAGTCCGCTCGTCGGCTCTCTGGTATT
>JADDPR010000336.1 GCA_016781775.1 Rubrobacter sp.
GGCCGCTTCGGACGGCGTGATCGGCCTGCTCAGGGACGGCGATACCCTACGCTTCGATCTCGTCGAGGGCCGCATCCGCACGGGTGTCTCCGCCGACAAACTCGCGGTCAGGGAGCCCCTCGCGCCGCCCGCACGTCCCCGCTTCGGTTACACCGCCCGCTACGCCCGCTCGGCGCTGCCCGCCCTCGAAGGGGCCGGGTTCGGTTAGCGGGCGCTGCCTGTTCGGCGAGGCCGGCACCGCGAAGAAGCCCGCAATCTTCCGCCCACGAGCAGGAGGGTCGGCGCTCCCCTTCCATCCCCGGCGAAACGCCGCACCCTCTGCGTAGGAGTCGCCTCTTCCCCTAGCTCGAGGCGTGACAGGCGTTGTCGCGTCTGACCGGATACCCCTCGGGGCACCGGCCGTCGCGCATCAAGGGGACGGGACCGAGGGTCGGTCCACCCGCGTTCAGCAGATCGTCGTCCTGTTGCGCGGAGCTCCCCGAGCCGTCGGGCAGGTTCGCGTCCTCGCATGGGATCCCGTTACCATCCTGGTCTATGTTGTTCGATCGCTAGGGTCGGCGTCCAGCGCAGCTTGAGCCTCCTGCTGGGAGCCGAAGTCGTCGCAATCGAGGTCCGTGCCGTCGCTGCCACCGGTCCCGTCGGACTGGGCCAGCTCCCCCGTTCCGGTCTCGCTGGCCACGGGGGCCGCGTCGATCCGGGCAGGATCCGTCGGCCGATCTATAAGCTCCCACCCCATGCGGAGCCCGAGCAGCCCGGCGAAGACAAGCGTTATGGCCGCCATCTTCATCAACCAATGTTGGTAACGCAATGAGGACACCTTCATCTGCTTATTCGCACCGACTAGCTCAAATATACTAGACTGCGGGTCGCCAAGCCGCTAGATCGAAGAGACCGGGGCAATAAGTACTCTGGAAGGTGTAGCGGCTAGCGTCATGCGGCCGGGGCGAGGTTGATCCCGGTCGCTTGCTGGTTCGTACAGGGAGCATGGCGGCGCCCAGCTGTAGCCCGACGCGCGAGTGTCGAGGTTTCGCCGCTTCGGCCTCGAGCAACGCGCGGCAGAGGCTACGTACATCGAGGTAGAACCGGGAGACGATTTTGGAGACCACGCCCCTTATAGTAGTTGCGGACGACGATCAGGACATCTTGAACCTGGTCGGCAAGCGTCTGGCAAAACGCGGGTATCACGTGGTGACCGCAACCGATGGGCAGCAGGCGCTCGAACTCATCCGCTCGCGCCGCCCCGCGGCGGCGATCCTGGATTGGATGATGCCGGTGTTGCAAGGGCCCGAAGTGTGCTCGCGGCTAAAAGACGATCCTTCGACGGAGGGGGTGCCGGTGGTGCTTCTGACGGCGAAGGTCTCCGACATCGACATCGAGAAGGGCTTCCGCGTCGGGGCCGACGACTATATCACCAAGCCCTTCGACATCGTGGAGTTGGATATGACGCTCAAACGTCTCATCGGCAACAACGGGCGCTGATGGCCCGGATCCTGGTGGTGGAGGACGACGCGGACGCGCGAAAGCTTATATGCCTTCGCCTGAAGCTATGCCTTCGCCTGAAGCGCGCCGGGCACGTCGTCGAGGAGACCGTCACCGGAGAGGGAGCCCTACGCCTCCTCTCCCAAGCCGAGTACGAGCTGGTGACGCTGGACGTCATGCTTCCGGGCATCAGCGGGTGGGAGGTAGCCCGTCGGGTGGCCTCGGATAACAGCGCCGCGGCCTCTCGGATCCTGTTCGTGTCGATCATGGATCGGGATGAGGCTCCGCAAGACATATCGATAAGAGGGTGGCTAGCCAAACCATTCACGAGGGGCGAGCTGAACGATGCCGTCGAGGAGATC
>JADDPR010000300.1:0-24817 GCA_016781775.1 Rubrobacter sp.
CCACCGAGGCATCGGAGGCGCACTTTTGTGTACCGCCTTTGAGGAACGGAGCATTTGTAAGTCAAGACGAACTCCTGGGGAGCGTAGCCGAAGATGCGGTACATCTCGTCGGACCAGCGGATCTCGTCCTCGCCCAGTTCGATGGTCCAGTTGCCGACCCGGGCGATGCGCTGGGCGGCCGCGAGCTCGCTCTCGCGGCGTCGTAGCTCATCCTCCACCCGTTTGCGTTCGGTGACATCCAGCATCGTCCCGAATCTTCTTACGGGCTCGCCCGTCTCTCCGTAAACGGTCTCTATCTGCGCCTGCACCACGCGCACCTCACCGTCCCGGCGGAGTATGCGGTGCTCCACCTCGACGGACGGCTCCCTCCCGAACGTCGCCTCTCGCATGACCCCGCCCACGCGCTCCATGTCGTCGGGATGGGTAGCCTCCACGAGCGTCCGGAAGGAGGGCGTGATCTCTCCGGGCGCGAAGCCGAGTAGGCGGTACATCTCGTCGGACCAATCCATCCCCCGCCTCTCCCAGGGCTCTCTTTCGTCTAGCGGCCCGGAATCCCAGCTTCCCAGGTGGGCTATTTTTTGGGCGGCCGCGAGGCTGGACTCGCTCTCGCGCAGCGCCTGCTCGCTCTCCTTGCGCTCGGTGATATCGCGAGCCACCACGAGTACCGTCTCCTCGAGCATCGGGGAGAACGTAGCCTCGAACCAGCCCCGCCGGTCACCCATGCGCAGGCTGTACTCGATGGTGTTCGGCTCTCGCGTATCGAGCGCGAGCCGGAGATGCCCGAGGAAGGCGTCGGCCTGTTCCTTCGGGAAAAGCTCGTGGAACGTCTTGTCGAGCATCTCTTCGGCCGGTACATACAGCCCCGAACGATCGGTCGGTGCGATCTTGAGGCAGCGTCCCTCCCCATCGAACACCACTATCAAGTCGCTCATCGCCCCAAAGAGCGCGCGCAGTTCGGCTTCGGAGGTCCTTAGTTGATCCTCCGCCTGCTTGCGCTCGGTCACGTCTTGGATCGTGCCGAACATCTTGATCAGCGCGCCCGTTTCGTCGAGATTCACGTTGCGTTTACTTTGTACAAAGCGTATCCGGCCGTCCGGCCGCACTATGCGCAACTCGATGCCGTCCCGCAGCTTCTCGCCACGGAGCACCCGCGCCATGTCCTCCCGTAGAAGCGCCCTATCCTCGGGGTGTATCCGGTCGAAGAAGTCTTGGAACGTCGGCACGAACTGCTGCGGAGTAAAGCCCAATATGCGGTACGTCTCGTCGGACCAGTAGACCCTGTTCTCTTTCTCGTCGTGCTCCCAGCTCCCCAACCGAGCTATCCGCTGTGCTTCGGCGAGGTTGGCTTCGTTCTCCCGCAGCTTCTTCTCCGCGTCCTTGCGCTCGGTAACGTCGCGGCTGTTGATCACGATTCCGCGCAGGTCGGGGTCGTGCAACAGGTTGTTGCCCGCCGACTCGAACACGCGCCAGGAGCCGTCCCGATGCCGCACCCGCAACTCGACGGGCTGGGTGGGACCCGGCCTGCTCGTGACCTCGGCGAAGATCTGCTGCACCCGCCCGAGGTCGTCCGGATGGATGTGCCCGAAACCGCTTTCGCCGACCAGATTCTCGGGCTTGTAGCCGAGCATCCGTTCGACGGAGGGGGACTCGTAGAGGACCGTGCCCTCGGCGTCGATTACCGTTACGAGATCCGACGTGTTCTGCAGGAGCGAGTGCAGTTGCTCCTCGTTCTTTCGCCGGTACAGCTCCTCGGTGAGGGCGATGCTCTCCAGGGCCAGCGCGATCTGCGACCCGAAGGTATCCAGGGAATCCTTGAGCTCGGGGGGCAAGACCGAGTCGCTGGAGACCACGAGCAGCCCCCCGAACTCGTCCTGGACCAGCAGCGGCACATGATAGACGGATCCCGTCTTCGGCTCGAAGCCTAGGGCCTCGCGTACCGCAGGCACGGTCTCGGGGTCCACATGTTCGGTGCCCACGGATCTTCTCCGGAGGAGAGAGGAGCGGATGGGTTCGGGGAGATCGTTGAGGTTTACCCGGGCGCCCTGTGCCTGGTCGGCGTCGGCACCGACGGCGGTCGTGACGCTCATCTTCTCTGGGGAGCCTACCGCGAGGCACACGCGGGTCCCCGGCACGTCCCGCGCAAGCTTCTGCGCCCCTTCGACGGCGGCCGCGTAGACTCCCTCGCGGTTCAGCGCCGCCACGAGGGCGGCGGCGCTCTCCCTCAGGGTGCTCTCCCGCGACATGGCCCTCTCGCGGTCGGCGATCGTCGTCGCCAGGATGTGGAACATCACCGCCACCAGCGGCAACCCCACCACCTCGGGCAGTACGGCCGTAAGGGGCAGGTCCAGATAGGTGAACCTCGACGCTATCGTCACCGCACCGAAGAAGGCCGCCAGATAAAGGAGCAACAAGAGAACGACGCTGCGGATGGACCCGTAGAGCGAGCGGAACATCATGCTGCTGTAGATCAATCCCAGAGCCGTCGGCGGGGCCCCCGTCGCCAGAGCGGCCGCGAAGACGACCGAACCCTCGAGCAAGCAGAAGACGATCGGGAAGCGTCCGCGTCCGTATCCTCGTATCCACCAGGCGACAAGCCACAAGAGACCGGCGATGGCGGACGCCTGGAGGAACCGCGGCGTGGCGTTCGCCTGCAGAATCAGCGGAACGGCGAGCACGGCCATAAGGATGCTGAACAACAAAAGACCCTGCGCACCCGCGAGAGCAGGCTCTTCGACGAGCCTTGTGACGCCTCCGGGCGGGCCCCGTCGCGAAGCGCTCCGGTCTCGGCCGTCGGCTTGGTTCTCCCGCTCATGATCTCCGGCATCGGTTCTTTTCTGACTCTTCGATCGGCTACTCGCATTCTCCCCTCATACGGACCGGGGACGCAAAGAATAATCGGTAAGGGAGAGCAAAACCTTTAACCAAAGCGTCCGCACAAGAACGTCCGCGCCAGGTCGTCTCGTAGCCGCAGCGCCAGAAGCCGCGGGCGCACCGGGGCTTACCTCCGTGAACACCCCGTGCGTGGCCTCAGAGTCTCCCTCCGACGTCGTGGCCTCGCCTTCCCGAAAGGGTGCTTTGTCCCCGGGAACGCCCCCTCGAATGGGGTCGAGCCCGGCGAGTAGGTGGTGAGGGCACGATGGTGGCTTCCTCCTGTTCTCGATCGGCTCTACCCGGCTCCCTGTTGCCCCACTTCTCCCACCGCCGGTTCACCGGTGCCGGTGGCGCCCGGCTCGCTTGCGGGGTCTTCCAGCTCGAGGTGCTTGAGCGCCTCCGTGCCCGAGCATCCTGAGCAGAGTGCCGCTACCTTCATCTCCCAACGAAGCTTCTCCAGCCACCGCACGACCGCTTCCGCCGATTCGACCGCCGGCGCGAGGAGCGGGATGGCCGCCCCGGCGAGGTCCGCGCCGAGCGCCAGCGCTTTAACCGCGTCCACCCCGGTCCTCACCCCGCCGGAGCCGATCACGAACTTCCCCGGGCAGCTCCTTCGTACCTCGCGGATGCTCTCGGCGGTCGGCGTGCCCATCTCGTCGAAGGCGTCCAGATCCTTCCGGCCCCAGACGCGCTTCTCCACCTCGAGCCAGGAGGTCTCACCCGCGCCGCCCACGTCCACGCCCCAGATCCCGAGGGCGCCGAGCATCTGCGCGGTGCGGCGTCCCATCCCGAAGCCGACCTCCTTGACCATCACCGGGACCGGCAGGGCCTCGGCGACGGCCTCGATCTTCTCCGCGACGTTCGCCCAGTCGGTGTCGCCGCCGGGTTGGGCGACCTCTTGCAGCGCGTTGACGTGGAGGCACAGCCCGTCCGCCCCGATGGTCTCCACGAGCCTCCGGCACTCCTCGACGCCGCAACCGAGGTTGAGCTGCGCGGCCCCCAGGTTCGCCCAGAGCGGCACGTCGGGACAGAGCTCGCGGACCCGGAAGCTCTCGGCGGCCTTCGAGTCTTCGAGCGCGACGCGCATCGAACCGAGCCCTAAAGCCACCCCGCACCTCTGGGCGGTCTCCGCCAGGTTGCGGTTTATGCGCCCCGAGAGCTCCGTCCCCCCGGTCATGCCCGTGACCATGAACGGCATCGAGAGGCTTTTGCCGAGCATCTCGCACGAGAGGTCCACGTCGTCCAGGTTCAACTCCGGCAAGCTGGCGTACGGAACCCGCAGGCGCTCGAACCCGGTCGCGATCAGAGGGTGACGCACGTCCTCCTCCAGGCACACCTCGACGTGCTTTCGCTTGCGGCTGCCCGTCCCTTCCCCCGGGCGTCCTTGATATCGCCTTCGGGCAAAACCTGGATCCCCCTCTCAAATTCTCGCGGCCCCCGAACCCCGGCGAGGTCCGGTAGCATCGCCTTCGCTTCCATCGCCGCAACTCTACCGCGTCAGCCCCGGATCGGAGCTTACAAACACCCCACCGTCGGGAACCTCGTGGCGGGCGCACGGATGGGGGCCGAGAGGCACCATGTCCGTGACGGAGAAAGACGGGCTTCTTGCGCCGGCGCGGGCGTCGAGCTTCTTCACGAAAACATTTGGTTTCGCGAGATGGTCCGCAGGGTCATGACCGATCCTGAGGTGGATCTCGAAGTTTTTCGCAAAGTCCAGGGCGCACCCGTTTCGAGGTCGATAAACGATGCGCGTCGGCATGCTTCCCCTACGATTTGTCGTGGTTGGCGTTGGGGTAGGATCCGTGGGATCCCCCGATCCACCGGGCAGGCGATACCGCGGTGGATGGGGCGAGGCGTCACAGGCGACAGGAGAGGAGACGAGCATGGCCGATACCAACGTGGTGGTCTACACGCAGCCCGGGTGAGCGTCCTGCCACCAGGAGACGGAGTTTCTGTCTCGCAACGGCGTCGAGTTCACCGAGAAAAATATCGCCGAGGACCAACGGTACGTGGATGAGCTGATCGCGCTCGGCGCACAGGCGACGCCGACCACCGTGATCGGCGAGGAGGTCATAGTCGGATTTAACCGGCGGGCCCTGAAAGAGAAACTGGGAATTTAGAAGGGCACAAGGCTGCGATCCTCGCCCTTTATGCCCCGAAGGTCGGGCCGCCGGATACCCTCCCGGCGGCCTTTTTCGTACCCCGGGCCCCCTGGCTTCGCACGTCCTCCTACCGGCCCCTTCCGAGGGTCTTGGGGAGAGGGTGGCCCACGAGAAGGCCGTGGCAAGCTGGTCGTCGAAGGACGGACGAGGTCGCACCGCGAGACCCACAGCTGGGCGTCGGGCGTCGCAGGATCGCAACGAGGTACGAGCCGGGAGGCAACCTCGGAGGAAATCGGTAGGATGTGGGGCATGGAAGGCAACGAGTTTTTCGGCATCCGGCGCGCTTCGAGGGCTCATCGGTGGACGAAGCGTGTCCGGTGCGGCCACGTCTCGCGCGGAGGAGGGCGATGAGCACGGAAGATACCGTCTTTCGCCCCCCCGTGGTTTCGACGGGAGAAGACGCACGATCCCCTGCCGCCTCGCCCGGGGAGGGGCCGCTCGTCGGCGTCATCATGGGCAGCACCTCGGACTGGGAGACGATGGGGCACGCGGTGGAGGTTCTGGAGCGCTTTGGGGTGCTGCACGAGAAGCGCGTGGTCTCGGCGCACCGGACACCCGAGGAGATGGCCCGCTACGCCGCGGAGGCCGAGGGGCGCGGGCTCGCCGTGATCATCGCGGGGGCGGGAGGGGCCGCGCACCTGCCCGGGATGGTCGCGGCCCAGACGCTCGTACCGGTCCTTGGGGTGCCGGTGGAGAGCCGCGCTTTAAAGGGCATGGACTCGCTCCTCTCGATCGCGCAGATGCCAGGGGGCATTCCCGTCGGTACGCTGGCTATAGGCAAGGCGGGGGCTACGAATGCCGCGCTGCTCGCCGTCGCCATCCTCGCCACCACCCGGCCCGAGCTGCGCGAGGAGCTGCGCCGGTTTCGGGAGGATCAGGCGAAGAAGGTGCGGGAGGCGACGCTGGGATGAAGGGATCCATCCTTCCCGGTGCGACGGTCGGGGTGCTCGGAAGCGGCCAGCTCGGCCGGATGCTCGCCCTCGCCGCGCGGCGCATGGGCTACCGGGTGCAGACCTTCTCTCCGAACTCAGGTTCTCCCACGGGGCAGGTCTCGGACCGCGAGTGGGCCGCCGATTACGAAGACCTCGACGCCGTGCGCTCGTTCGCGCGGAGCGTCGACGTCGCCACCCTCGAATTCGAGAACATCCCCGCGTCGGCGGTGGAGGCGATCGAGGAGTTCGTGCCGGTGAGGCCGGGCAAAACGGCGCTCCGGACCACGCAACACAGGCTGCGCGAGAAGACCTTTCTCAGGAACGCCGGTTTCCCGACCGTGCCCTTCCGCGCCGTCCGGTCCCGCTCGGAGCTCGACGACGCGCTGCGGGAGATCGGGGTGCCCGCGGTGCTGAAGACCGCCGGCTTCGGCTACGACGGCAAAGGGCAGACGAGGATCGGGGGCCCGGAAGAAGCCACGGCGGCCTGGGATTCTCTGGGCGGAGACGAGGCGGTCCTGGAGGGGTGGGTGGACTTCCAGTGCGAGGTCTCCGTCGTCGGCGCCCGGGGCCTCGACGGCGGATTCGCCCATTACGGCGTGGTGGAGAACACGCACCGCAACCACATCCTCGACCTCACGGTTGCCCCCGCCCAAAATGTCCCGCCCGAGACGGCGCGGGAGGCGGCGGAGATCTCGCGCGGCGTCTTCGAGGAGCTCGGCCTCGTCGGGACGGCGTGCGTGGAGTTCTTTTTGACGACCGACGGCAGGTTGCTCGTCAACGAGGTAGCACCGCGCCCGCACAACTCCGGGCACTGGACGATCGACGCCGCTGCAACGTCGCAGTTCGAGCAAGGGCTACGCGCTGTGTGCGGCCTCCCCCTGGGGAGCACGGAAGGGCTGAGGCCCGCGGCGATGGCCAACCTCCTCGGGGACTTGTGGGCGGAGGGGGAGCCGGACTGGGGGGCGGTCCTCTCCCACCCCGGCGTAAGCCTCCACCTCTATGGCAAGGCCGAGGCGCGACCCGGGCGCAAGATGGGCCATCTTACGGCCGTGGCGGCCACCGCGAACGAAGCGGCCCGGCTCGCGAAAGACGCGCGGAGTTCGAGCCAACCCCCGCCGGAAGCCGGCCCTCTCCCTTCCTGAGGGAGGCGTGTGGCGCGCCCCGCAGGTCTCCTCGGGGGCTCTGGACGCTCGGCGGGGCGTCCGTAGACCGGCGCGCGGGCCAAGCGGCGCTCCCGGAGGCCGGGTTACCAGGATGTCAGCAGGGCCAGCGGGAAACCGCTCAGAAGCACGTCGGCGGGGATGTTCGCCGCTCCGTCCCGGTCTTCGACGGGGACGGTCTCTCCGGTCAGCGCGTCCGTGAGAGACGTTCCGGCGAGCCCCTCCGGAAGCTGAACGCGGACGCCGGAGAGTGCTTCGAGTCGGAGCCTCAGGGCGCCGGTGTCGTCCGCGAGGGGGGCCATAAGCCTGGGCGCCACGACGACCGCGACGTCCTTCCCGGAGGCACGGGCGAAGGCGACGAGGCGATCGGCGCCCTCCCCGGAGACCTCGAGCGGTACGTACTCCCCCTCCGAGAAGAGGTCCGGCCTCTCCCCCCTGAGCTTCAGCGCCCGCCAGGTGAGGTAAAGCTTCGGCCTGCCGTCCTGCCACTCGCCGTCTTCGAGCATGGGCGCCAAGCCTCCGGCGAGGTCGTCGCCGGAAGACATCTCCTCCAGCCCGGCCAGGAGCTTCGCGCGCATCCCGTAGTCGACGGGGCGGCGGTTGTCCGGGTCGACGAGGCTGAAGTCCCAGAGCTCGTTGCCCTGATAGACGTCCGGGACGCCGGGGACGGTGAGCTTCAGGAGGGTCTGGGAGAGGCTGTTTAGGGCGCCGAGACGGGCTATCTCGCGGGCGAACGGGAGGAACTCCTGGAGGAAGAGGTCGTTCCCGGAGGGGGTGAGGAGGGCGTCGACGAAGTGGGCGACGGCCCCCTCGTACTCCTCGTTCGCGTTCGTCCAGGAGGTGTGGACGCCGGCCTCCCGGATCGCCTTCTCCATGTACGCCAGGATGCGTCCGCGGAAGGCACCGAGGCCCTCCTCGTCGAGACCGTCGAGGGCTTCGAGGGGCCAGGCTCCGAGCAGGGTCGCGTAGAGGAGGTACTCGTCGTTGCGGCTCGGGGCGGGGTGGTCCTCGATCACGCGCCGGCGCGTGCGGTTGGCCCGTCCCCAGCGCAGGAGGGCCTCGCGCCACGCAAGGGGCATCTCGGAGAGGACGTTGATCCTGGCGCGCACGTCCTCGCCGCGCTTGGTGTCGTGGGTGGAGGTGGCGAGCATCGCGTGCGGCCAGCGGCGCGCCCTCTCGGCGTTCTCTATGTGAAAGGCCGCGACCGAGACGCCGAAGCGCTCGGGCTCGCCGCCGACCTCGTTGAGCGAGGGGAGGCGGTTGTGGATGTAGAGGGAGGTGTCCTCCATCCCCTTCGCCATGACCGGCCCCGTGTACTGCTGGAACTTCCCGACGAACGCCTCGACGGCGCGCCGGTACTCCTCCGGGCCCTCCTCTTCCAGGAGCAGGACCTCGTGGAGGAAGTCGTAGGAACTGGTGTCGGGGGCGGTCGTCCTCGCCTTCGCGCTGCCTACCGCCCAATCTACGTACTTGCGGTCGGCGTCGGAGACGCGGCCGGGCTTCACGTAGGTGCGGTAGATCGGGAAGCGGGCGACGACCTCGGTGATGGTGTCCCGCACGACGTGGAGGGTGAAGTCGTACTGGCGGCGACCGGCGAAGCCCTCGGCGATGCGCAGCAGGCGGCGGGAGAGGACGTTCAGCTCGCTCGCTAGCTCGTCGCGCATGGCGATCTTCTTGGAGGAGTAGAGCAGGTCCTCGAAGGTCGTGGTGCGCCCGGTGAAGCGGCGGTAGGCCCGGTCGATGCCGTCCTCGCCCTGCCCGTCCACGAACAAACCGTTCAAGAGGTTCATGAACTCGTAGCCGACCGTGCCGGAGACCGGCCAGTCCTCGGGGAGGCGCTCGTGCGCGGCCAGGATCTTCTCGACCACCACGTACGCCGGCGGCTCGCCCTCGCCGCTCCTCAGCGCTTTTGTAGCCGCCTCCTGCAGGTCCTCGAAGTAGCCCGCCGGATCGTACAGGCCGTCGGGGTGGTCTATGCGCAAGCCGTTTATCTTGCCGTCCTTCAGGAGGCCGAGGACCAGGCCGTGCGTGGCGTCGAAGACCTCCCGGTCCTCCTGGCGGATGCCGGCGAGGTCGTTTATGGCGAAGAACCTGCGGTAGTTGATCTCGTCGCTCGCCACCCTCCAGTACGCGAGCCGGTACGCCTGCTCCTCCAGGATGCGGTGCAGCCCCTCGAAGCTCTCGGGGGCCCCGGCCTCCCCGTTGAGCGCCTCGACGCGCCGCTGCACCACACCCAGAACCTCCTCGGAGGACTCGCACAAACGATGGAGGCGGGCCTTGTTCACCGCCGAATCGCGCATCCTCTCCAGGACGGCCTCTTCTGACGTCTCGTCCCGGCCCGGCAGGTTGCCGAAGGCCGTCGCGAGGCTCTCGAACTCCATCGTCTCCATCTCCCCCTCGGCGAGCGGCAGGCCGTCGAGGATGGAGGGGTACGTCTTCGGGTCGATGGGGAAGCGGTGCTCGTAGAAGAAGACGGAGAAGGAGCCCTCCCCCCGGTCGAAGCGAAGCTCCAGCTCGCCGTTCTCCAGGGTGGCGCGGTAGTGGTCGCCGAGGACGGGGAGGAGCACCTTGCCGCGGAGCTCGGGGCGGTTGATCGGGTACCAGTCGATGTCGAAGAAGGAAGCGTTCTCCGAGGCGGGGCCGTGCTCCAGCACGTCGGTCCAACGCTCGTTCTCGCTGCCCACCCCGACGTGGTTCGGGACGATGTCGAGGATCTGCCCCATCTCCCCTTCGTGCAGGGCACGCACCATCTCCTCGTACTCCCGAGGCGTCCCGATCTCCGGGTTCAACTCGTTGTGGTCCACAACGTCGTAGCCGTGGGTACTCCCGGGGCGCGCCTTCGTGTAGGGCGAGGCGTAAAGGTCGCTCACCCCGAGCCTCGCCAGGTACGGCGCAAGTCGTGTAACGTCCTCGAAGCGGAACTCGCCGCTGAGTTGTATCCGGTAGGTCGCGCGCGGGCCCCTCATCGTCCCGCCTCCGCCAGATACCAGGCGATGGACCACGGCGGCAGGTTGCCCCCCTCGGGCTCGTCGCCCGTCGCGTACAGGAGCCGACCCTGGGGCTCCTCGAACCCGGGGCCGGGTTCGGAGCCGAGGTTGGCGAGGAGCACGAGGGTCGAGCCGTCGCCGAGGGTCCAGTTCGCCGTGAGGCCCCTCTCGCCGACGAGCCGGAAGGCGCCTCCGCCCCCCATGCCGGGGAGGCGCGGGACGATCTCGCGGGCGCGGAGCGCGAGGAGTTCTCGGTACAGGCCGAGCCGTTCGGCGTGCTCGGGGCCGTCCCTTTCGCCCCATTTCAGGGCGGAAGCACGGAAGGTCTCTTCCGCGCTCGGGTCGGGGATTCGCTCGCGCGTCTCGGGGTCGGAGAACGCGGGGAACTTGGCAAATTCCGCGCGCCGTCCTTCCGTGACGAGGGGGGCGAGGTCCGCCTCGAAGTCGCAGAAGAAAAGGAAGGGGGTGGAGGCGGCCCACTCCTCGCCCATGAAGATCATCGGGACGTGCGGGGAGATGAGGTATATAGCCGCGGCGGCCCTTGCCGCCTCGGGCGAGGCGAGGGCGGAGATCCTGTCCCCGAAAGCCCTGTTGCCGACCTGATCGTGGTTTTGCAGGAACGAGACGAAGGCGGTCGGCGCGAGGTCCCCGCTCGGCTCGCCGCGAACCTCGCCCTTGTTGGGGGAGGTCTCCCCCTGGTACGTGAAGCCCTCGGCGAGGCAGCGCCCGAAGCGCTGTACGGGGGCGTCGGCGTAGTCTGCGTAGTAGCTCGCGTCCTCCCCTGTGAGTACGACGTGCAAGGAGTTGTGGTAGTCGTCGTCCCACTGGGCGTCGTAGAGGGGGCGTCCGTCTCCCCGCGGCCTGAGGTAGGAGGCGTTGTTGCCCTCGTTCTCCAGGACGAGGTGGATGTGACGGTTCCGGCCGGGGCCGTTCCTTATGCGGCGGGAAAGCTCTTCCAGGAAGTGGGGGATCGTGTCGTCCTGGATCGCGTGTACCGCGTCGAACCTGAGGCCGTCGAACTGGTACTCCTCCAGCCAGTAGAGGGCGTTGTGCGCGAAGAAGTCGCGGACGAAGGGGCTGCCCTCGCCGTCGTAGTTGATCGCCGCCCCCCACGGCGTCTCGTGACGCTCCGTAAAGAAGTGTTTCGCGTAGGCGTACAGGTAGTTCCCCTCCGGCCCGAAGTGGTTGTAGACGACGTCGAGAAAGACCTGCAAGCCCCTCCCGTGCGCCGCCGCGACGAAGCTCTTGAGCTCCTCGGGCGTCCCGTAGGAGGAGTCGGGGGCATAGGGCAAGACCCCGTCGTAGCCCCAGTTGCGCCCGCCGGGGAAGTCCGAGAGCGGCATGATCTGGACCGCCGTAACGCCGAGCTCAACGAGATGGTCCAGCCTCGCCTCGGCCCCGGCGAAGGTGCCCTCGGAGCTGAAGGTGCCGATGTGCAGCTCGTAGAAGACCGTCTCCTCCCAGGGCCGCCCGCGCCAGCCGTCGTCCCCCCACTCGAAGCGGAGGGGATCGAAGACCATGCTCGGCCCGTGCACGTCCTCGGGCTGATACCTCGATGCCGGGTCGGGGACCTCCTGACCGCCGTCTATGCGGTAGCGGTAGAGGTCGCCGTGCGAAGCCTCCGCTTCGAGCTCGAAGAGTCCACCCTCGCCCCGGATCATCCGCACGGCCTCGCCCCGGAGGACGAGCTCGACCTCCCCGGCGTCGGGAGCCCACAGCACGAAGCGGGCCCGGCCGTCCCCGAGGAGGTTCGCCCCGAAGGGCATCTCGTGGGCGCGCCTCACTTCCCCTCCCCGTCCTTCCGGCGCCTGTGGCGGAGAAGGGCGAGGGAGCGGGCCGCGAGGGGGTACTCGTCGCCCGGCTTGTGAACGCCGTCGGGCTCCAGGCCCTCCTCGTGGCTCGTGTCCAGGGCGACGCGCCAGCGAAGGGCGTCGGGCTCCTCGGGCAGGACGAACGTGACGGTCTCGTGGTGGGCGTTGAAGAGGACGAGGAGGTCGTCGTCCTCGGCCCCGGCGAGGGCGCCACCGAAGATCCTGAGCCCCAGGCAGCGGGCGAACCCGGTGTCCCACTCCTCCTCGGTCATCTCGAGGCCCTCGGGGTCGAGCCAGGTCACCTCCGGCGGGCCCTCCTCGCCGCGACCCTTGAAGAAGTGCCCGAGGCGGAGGGCGGGGTGCTCCTTGCGCAGGGCCACCATGCGCCGGGCGAAGACGAGGAAGTTTTCGTCCTCCGGCGAGAGGTCCCAATCCGTCCAGGAGATCTCGTTGTCCTGGCAGTAGGCGTTGTTGTTGCCGCCCTGGGTGCGCCCGACCTCGTCCCCGGCCAGGATCATGGGCACCCCCTGCGAGAGCAACAGGGTCGCGAGGATGTTGCGCCGCTGGCGGTTTCTAAGGGCGAGCACCTTGGGGTCGTCGGTCGGGCCCTCGACGCCGCAGTTCCAGGAGTCGTTGTTTGACTCGCCGTCGCGGTTCTCCTCGCCGTTCTCCTCGTTGTGCTTCTCGTTGTACGAGACGAGGTCTTTGAGGGTGAAGCCGTCGTGGGCGGTGACGAAGTTGACGCTCGCCCGCGGGGCGGCGCGCCCACCCGTCCCGTAGAGGTCGCTGGAGCCGGTGATCCTGAAAGCAAGCTCCCCGACGAGGCCGCCCTCGCCCTTCCAGTAGGCGCGAACGTCGTCGCGGTACTTGCCGTTCCACTCGGAGAACGGCGCGGGGAAGCCGCCGACCCTGTATCCCCCGTCCCCGACGTCCCACGGCTCGGCGATGAGCTTGACGTGCTGCAAGACCGGGTCCTGGCGCACGGCGCGGGCGAAGCCTCCCGCGGGATCGAAGTGGTGCTCCTCGCGCAGCAGCGTGGTCGCGAGGTCGAAGCGGAAGCCGTCGACGTGCATCTCCTCGACCCAGTATCGCAGGGAGTCCATAACCATCTGCATGACGCGCGGGTTGTGGAGGTCCAGGGAGTTGCCGGTGCCCGTGTAGTCCATGTAGTGGCGAGGGTCGTCGGGGACAAGCTTGTAGTAGCTCGCGTTGTCTATGCCCCGGAAGGAGAGCGTGGGGCCCAGGTGGTTCCCCTCCGAGGTGTGGTTGTAGACGACGTCCAGGATCACCTCTATCCCCGCCTCGTGCATCCGCTTGACCATCGCCTTGAACTCGCCGACCGCGTCGCCCGTCGCCGCATACCGGCTCTCGGGGGCGAAGAAGCCAAGGGTGTTGTAGCCCCAGTAGTTGCGTAGCCCCGCGTCCACGAGGTGCTTGTCGTCGACGAACGCGTGAATGGGCAGGAGCTCTATAGCCGTTACGCCAAGGGAGGTCAGGTGCTCGATCATCGCGTCCGAGGCGAGGCCCACGTAGGTGCCACGCAGAGGCTCGGGGACCGCAGGATGCAACGCCGTGATGCCCTTGACGTGGGCCTCGTAGATCACGGACTCCTCCATTGGGGTGCGCGGCGGCCTATCGTCGCCCCACGAGAACATCTCCTCCACGACCCGCGCCTTCGGGACGCTCGCCGCGTTGTCCCGTTCGTCGGGGACGAGGTCGTCCTCCCCGAGCGGGTAGCCGAAGTGGGCCCCGCTCCAGTCGATCGGGCCGGAGATCTCCTTCGCGTACGGGTCGAGGAGCAGCTTGTTGGGGTTGAAGCGGTGCCCGGCCTCGGGATCGTAGGGGCCCGAGACGCGGTAGCCGTACTCCTGACCCGGCCCCACCCCCGGCAGGTAGCAGTGCCACACCTCTTCGGTCTTCTCCCGCAAGGAGATGCGTTCCTCACCCTCGATCGCGTAGCCAGAGGCGTCGCCGAGGGAGTCGTCGGCGGTATCGAACAGGCAGAGCTCGACCCCCTCGGCGTTCTCCGAGAACAGGGCGAAGTTCGTCCCCGACCCGTCCCAGGTCGCGCCTAGAGGGTACGGCGAGCCGGGCAGAACTGGTCTATTCAATGGAGAATCCTTTAGGGGTCATGATTTCCTTTCTTTGGAGCTTGTCAGCCCGTCAGCACGCCTTCGGCTTTCAGCCCGGCAGCTCTGTACAGCGGGTCACTCTACCCGCACCCCTCAGCCGCTACGCTTCCCGCGAGTCTGGCGTTCGGCGGGTGGACCTCCTGCCCACCGCCCGCTGCTGCTGAAGGGCTGACGAGCCGGCGAAGCCGGCATGCTAACTAGCCCACCGGCCTCAGGATTATCGTCGATAAAGGCGGGAGCGTCAGGGAGAGGGAATGGTCTCGGCCCTGCGCAGGGACGGACCCGGCGGAGAGTGCGCCGCCGTTGCCCACGCCGCTCCCGCCGTAGGATTCCGAGTCGGTGTTGAGGACCTCGGAGTAGGGGCCCTCTCCGGGGACGCCGACCCGGTAGCCCTCGCGGACCATCGGGGTCATGTTGCAGACGACGAGGGCATGGTCCTCGCCGCTCCGGTCGAGCCTGAGGAAGGCAAAGACGCTGTTCTCGCGGTCTTTGCCCTCGATCCACTCGAAGCCCCGCGGCTCGAAATCGACCTCGTGGAGCGCCGGGGTGTTCTTATACAGCGCGTTCAGGTCGCGCACGAGGGCGCGCACGCCTTCGTGGTAGCGGCCTTTGAGGAGGTGCCAGTCGAGGCCGACATCGTGGTTCCACTCCCTGCCTTGAGCGAACTCGCCGCCCATGAACAGGAGTTGCTTACCGGGGTGGCCGTACATGAAGCCGAAGTAGGCACGCAGGTTGGCGAACTTCTGCCACTCGTCGCCGGGCATCTTGTTTATGAGGGAGCCCTTGCCGTGAACTACCTCGTCGTGGGAGAGTGGGAGGACGAAGTTCTCGTTGAACGCGTAGACGAGCCCGAAGGTGAGCTTGTCGTGGTGGTGGAGGCGGTTTATGGGGTCCTCGCTCATGTAGTCGAGGGTGTCGTGCATCCAGCCCATGTTCCACTTGTAGCCGAAGCCAAGGCCCCCAGCGTAGACGGGCCCCGAGACTTGCGGCCACGCGGTCGACTCCTCAGCGTACGTCTGGGTCTCGGCGTGCTCGGCGTAGACCGTCTCGTTCAGGCGCTTGAGGAAGGCGACGGCTTCCAAATCCTCGTTGCCGCCGAACTCGTTGGGGACCCAATGGCCCTCCTCGCGCGAGTAGTCGAGGTAGAGCATGGAGGCCACGGCGTCGACCCTGAGGCCGTCTATGTGGTACTCGGAGAGCCAGAACAGGGCGTTTGCGAGAAGGTAATTCTGGACCTCCGGGCGGCCGAAGTTGAAGACGAGGGTGCCCCAGTCGGCGTGTCGGCCGCGGCGGGGGTCGGCGTGCTCGTAGAGGTGGGTGCCGTCGAAGAAGCCCAGACCGTGCGGATCTTCCGGGAAGTGGGCCGGGACCCAGTCCATGAGCACGCCTATCCCCGCCCTATGAAAGGAATCGACGAGGTTCTTGAAGTCGTCGGGCGAGCCGTAGCGGCTCGTCGGGGCGTAGAGCCCGAGGGGCTGGTAGCCCCACGAGCCGTCGAAGGGGTACTCCGTCGGCGGCAGAAACTCGACGTGGGTGTAGCCCATCTCGGCGACGTAGGAGACGAGCTGGTCGGCGAGCTGGTCGTAGCTCAGGTACGTGCCGTCCTCGGCCCGCCGCCAGGAGCCGAGGTGGACCTCGTAGATCGCGATGGGCGCGTCGTGGGCGTTCTTGCGGAGCCGGTTCTCCATCCACTCTGTGTCGCCCCAGGAGTAGTCCTGCGGGTCGTGGACGACGGAGGCGGTGCCGGGGAGCCCTTCGGCCCTGAAAGCGTACGGGTCGGCCTTCAGGGGCATGAAGTTGCCGTGGGGGCCTTTGATCTCGTACTTATAGCTCTCGCCCCCGCCGATCCCGGGGACGAAGATCTCCCAGACCCCGGCGGCGTGGTGCTTGCGCATGACGTGGCGGCGGCCGTCCCACTCGTTGAAGTGGCCGACGACGGAGACCCGGCTCGCGTTCGGTGCCCAGACCGTGAACAGGACGCCGCGCACGCCCTCGATCTCCCGGACGTGCGCCCCCATCCACTCGTAGAGGGCGAGGTGGTTCCCCTCGTTGAAGAGGTACAGGTCGTACTCGTTCACGGCGGACGGGAAGCGGTACGGGTCTTCGAACTCCCACTCCCCGCCCTCGTTACGCGCGTGAAGCTTGTACGGCACCCGCCCCTCGGTCGCGACCGGGCCCGCGAAGAACCCCTCCGGGCCCGCGGGCTCGAGCTCGCCCAGGGGGCGTCCGTCCTCGGCGAGTACCGAGACGGAGCGGGCGCCGGGGACGAAGGCGCGTACCACCAATCTGCCCCCGCCATCCTTGTGCATCCCCAGAAAAGAGAACGGGTCGGGGTGTTCGCCTCTCGTCACGGCCCGCGCCGCCGCCACCTCGGCGTGCTCCATCAAACTTCCTCCCTTTCGTGCGTCTCGATCCCTTCCCCGCCGTCCCCGGGGTGGTGTCCCCGCAGCAAGTTCAGGATGCCCCTCACGGGGCTACCGAGCCAATCCGGCCGGTTGTCCAGCTCGTAGCGGACCTCGTAGAGGGCCTTCTCGAGGGTGAAGAGCTCGATGAGCGCCCTCGCGTCGTGGGGATCCTCGGGGTAGGAGGGGCTACCCGCAGCCCCCCCCTGGTAGCCTTCGAGGAAGGCATCGCGGGTGCCCTCCTCCCACTCCAGGGCCCAGCGCTCCATGTTCTCGCGGTTGTCCAAGCGCTCGACGCTCACGTTGTGGAACGCGGCGTAGGCGGCGTAGTTGAACGAGCGGAGCATCCCGGCGACGTCGCGCATCGGCGAGTGCTTGGCCCGGCGCTCCTCCATGGGACGGCCCGGCTCGCCCTCGAAGTCGATAATCTGGAAATCGTTGTTCGAGACGAGGACCTGCCCCAGGTGGTAGTCGCCGTGGTGGCGCGTCTTCACGGTCTCGACATCGAGGCCGGAGATCTCATCGAGTCGCTCCACGAGCTCGTCGCGCCGCCCGAGCAGCTCGTCCACCTCTCCCCGTAGCTCCTCCGGGAGCCCTATCCGGCGGTTCCCGAGGACGGTCAAGGTCTCGTCGGCCTCGCGGCGGACGTTCTGCGTCCAGCCGCGAAACTCCTCCACGGAGACCGGCTCCGTCGAGAACGCCGGGTCGTCCGTCGGGGTGGCGAAGGCCTTGTGGAGCTCGCCCGTGCGGTAGCCAAGGGTACGCATGAGGCCGAGGAAGAAGGTGTCCGTCTCCGCTTCTTCCTCCTCGGTGCCGTCCGCGCCGGGGGTCCACGGCGAGACCAGCCTATCCTCCAGGTGCAGCGCGAGCCGGTCGAGGACGTACGACCAGCCGTCGCCCTGGTTCGGGACGAAGCCCTGGAGGATCGCGAGCGTCGTCTCGCCGCTCGGCCCGTGGTACTCGACGGCCCCCGCGAGCGGCGGGGTGTGCTCGAAGTGGGCGACCTCGGTGAGGAAGCGTCCGACCTCGAGCTCGGGGTTGATGCCGCGCCGGAGCCTCCGGTACAGCTTCGCGACGAGCCTCTCGCCGAAGACGATGGAGGTGTTGCTCTGCTCCACCCCGGAGCGCCTCACGGAGAGCGCATTCACGCCGTCCTCGCCGACGAGCTCCTCGAAGGCGCCGGTCTTGGTGAACCGGATCTCCCCTCGCTGCGTCGGGGTTCGCTCCTCGTCGTCCATCGCCCGGAGGAGGTAGCGGCAGAAACCGTCGTCGGCGACCGCGTCGTGGAGCACCCCGACCCGGGCGCGCCGCCTGAGCTTTGCGACGGCGTACTGGGCGAGAGGTGCGTAGACGTCCTCCTTCTCCTCCCACGTCGCCGCGAGCGGCAGGGCGTAGAGCTGCCCCTCGCCACCGTCGGCGCCGGCCAAGCGTACCTCCAGGAGGGCAAGAATGTGGTTCTCCATCTCCACGATCTCGGAGATCTCGATCTTCTCGACCCTCTCCCCCTTGGCGGCGAACCAGCGCCGCGCCCCGAGGAAGGCCGGCAGGGCGTCCTTCTCAAGCTGGGAGAGCTGCCTCCTGCCGAGGCGCAGGAGAGCACCGGCGGGCGAGACCTCGCGCCCGGCGGGGAGCACGACGACCGGCGCTACGGGGAGGGCCGGCGGGGCCTCCTGGTGCCAGCGCGGCGCCTGGGCCTCCTTCGTCAACCGGAACCAGTAGAAGGCGTGGCCGGGGAGAGTCAGGAGGTACGGGAAGCCCGCCTCCCCGATCGGCGGGAAGCTCGCCCCTCCCATAAGCTCGACCGGCACCCTGCCTCGGAAGCGCGCGAGGTCCAGCTCGACGGGCTGGGCCGAGCGGGAGAGGTTCGCGACGCACAAGATCGTGTCGTCCTCGTACTCCCTGATGTAGGCGAGGACCTTGCGGTTGCCGGGGTGGAGGAACTCCAGGGTGCCGCGGCCGAAGGCTTTGTGGGCTTTTCTGACCGCGATCAGGCGCTTCATCCAGTTCAGCAGGGAGCCCTGGCTTCGCGCCTGCGCCTCGACGTTCACGGACTGGAAGCCGTAGACCGGGTCCATGATGGTGGGGAGGTAGAGTCGGGCGGGCTCGGCGCGCGAGAAGCCGGCGTTCCTGTCCCCCGTCCACTGCATCGGGGTGCGCACCGCGTCGCGGTCGCCCAAGAATACGTTGTCGCCCATCCCGATCTCGTCGCCGTAGTACACGATCGGCGTACCCGGCATGCTCATGAGCAGGCTGTTCAAAAGCTCGATGCGGGTCCTATCGTTCTCCATCAACGGGGCGAGGCGGCGACGGATGCCTACGTTTATCCGCATCTGCGGGTCGATGGCGTAGGTGTCGTACATGTAGTCGCGCTCGCGGTCGGTAACCATCTCCAGGGTGAGCTCGTCGTGGTTTCTGAGGAAGATCCCCCACTGGCCGCCGTCCGGGGGCTCGGGGGTCTGGTGCATGATCTCGACGATGGGGTGGCGATCCTCCTGCGCCACGGCCATGTAGATCCGGGGCATAAGCGGGAAGTGGAACGCCATATGGCACTCGTCCCCGTCCCCGAAGTACGGCAGGACGTCCTCGGGCCACTGGTTCGCCTCGGCGATAAAGATCCTGTCGCGGTACTGCTTGTCCATCTCCGCCCGCATCCTCTTCAGGACGTCGTGCGTCTCGGGGAGGTTCTCGTTGTCGGTACCCTCGCGCTCTATAAGGTACGGGATGGCATCGAGCCTCAGGCCGTCGACCCCTGCGTCGAGCCAGAAGCGCATGACGTTCATCACGCTCTTGAAGACCTGTGGGTTGTCGTGGTTGAGGTCGGGCTGGTGGCCGAAGAAGCGGTGCCAGTAGTACTGACCGGCCTCCTCGTCCCACGTCCAGTTGGAGCTCTCGGTGTCGGTGAAGATGATGCGCGTGCCCTCGTACTTCTTGCGCGTGTCGCTCCACACGTAGAAGTCGCGCCGAGCCGAGCCTTTCGGCGCCTTACGCGCCCTCTGGAACCACGGGTGGGCGTCCGAGGTGTGGTTTATGACGAGCTCGGTTATGACCTTGAGGCCGAGGGAGTGCGCCTTCTTCACAAACTGGCGGAAGTCGCGCTTCGTGCCGTAGTCGGGGTGGACGTTCTTGTACTCGGAGATGTCGTAGCCGTCGTCGCGCATCGGGGACGGGTAGAACGGCATCACCCAGATCGCCGTGGCGCCGAGGTCTTTTATGTACTCCAGGCGCTCGGTCAGTCCCTTGAAATCGCCCATGCCGTCGTTGTCGGCGTCGTAGAACGCCTTGACGTGGAGGTGGTAGATGATGGCGTCCTTGTACCAGAGCGCCTCTTCGCGCGTCTCCTCCTGCGCCCCGTCCCCGGGGGCGCCTCCGTTCCTCTCCCTTTGGGTCATGCTATGCCTCTGTTCTAGGGGTTCTCAGGCGGAAGATCTCCGCCGGGTTCAGACCGGGATCTAGCCGGACCCGCCGCGACGGGCCCCGCTCCTTCCACTCGTTCTGCAGGATAAGCTCTTCTATCATGTACGCTTCGTCGTCCCCGACGATCCCTAAGGGGTAGGACAGCGTCGCCTCGTGGGCCTCGTGCGGGTCGAGGTTCACCACCACGAAGACCGTATTCTCCCCCAGGGTCTTCGAGTAGAACAGGACGTTCTCGTCGTCGGCCTCGTGGAAGCGGAGGTTCGTCAGCTCGTGGAGGGCGGGGTTCTCGCGACGGATCTCGTTGATCCGCGCGACGTACTCCTTGATGTTACCGGGCCGATCCCAATCCCACACCTTGTACTCGTAGACTTCGGAATCCGCGTAGTAAACGGTCGTCCCGCGCTCGCCCCTGGGGGTGTTCTCGCAGAGCTCGTAACCCGAGTAGATGCCGTAGACGCTGGAGAGCGTCGCCGCGAGCACGAGACGAAGCTGGAACGCCGGCCGGCCGCCGAACTGCAGGATGTGCGGCAAGATGTCGTGGGTGTTGGCGAAGAAGTTCGGGCGCATGTACTCCTTCGGCTCGTCCTGCGTGAGTTCGGTCAGGTACTCGACGAGCTCGGCCTTCTCGTTGCGCCACGTGAAGTACGTGTAGCTCTGGGTGAAGCCTAGTTTCGCAAGGCCCTGCATCACGCGCGGGCGGGTGAAGGCTTCGGAGAGGAAGACGACGCCGGGGTGGTCCTTCTGCACCTCCCGGATCACCCACTCCCAGAACGGCAGGGGTTTCGTGTGCGGGTTGTCCACGCGGAAGGTCTCCACGCCCTGCTCGACCCAGAACAGGATCACGTCCCGAAGCTCTTTCCAGAGCCCCCGCCAGTCCTCGGAGTAGAAGTCCACGTTGACGATGTCCTGATACTTCTTCGGCGGGTTCTCGGCGTACTTGATCGTGCCGTCCGGCCGGAACTTGAACCACTCCGGGTGCTCCCGGATCCAGGGGTGGTCCGGCGAGGCCTGAACGGCGAGGTCAAGCGCCACCTCCATCCCAAGCTCCCGCGCCTTGTGAACAAAATGCCGGAAATCCTCGATCGTTCCGAGGTCGGGGTGAACGGCCATGTGCCCGCCGTCCTCGCTTCCGATGCCGTAGGGGCTGCCGGGGTCGTCCGGGCCTGCTACGAGGGCGTTGTTGCGGCCCTTGCGATTCGTGGTGCCGATAGGGTGTATCGGAGTTAGGTAGACGACGTCGAAGCCCATGGAGGAGATCTCCGGGAGTCGTGCCTCGGCCTCCCGAAACGTCGCGCTACGCCCCGGCTCCGTCCCCTGCGAGCGGGGGAACATCTCGTACCAGGCAGCGTAGCGCGCCCGGACCCTGTCCACCACGACCTCCAGGTTCTTGCAGCAGGTAGACCTCGTACGGTCGGGGTGCTCGGCTATGAGGACGCGCACGTCCTTGGAGAAGAGCAGCCCGAGCCGATCTTCGTAGAAGCCACCGTCGAACTCGTCGAGCATCGTCGCGAGCCGTGCATCACCGGAGCGCTCCGACGCCTTCGCGACGATCTCGCGTCCTTCTATAAGCTCCAGCTCGACGATCTGCCCGTCGTCGACCTTCTTCTCCGTCTCGGAGCGCCAGGTCTCGAACTCGTCGAACCACGCCTCGACGGCGTACTCGTAGCGGGCGTTCTCGGTCAGATCGAAGGAGCCGCCCCAGCGGTCGAGGCCGGGATTGAGGAGCTTCATCGGGCTCTCGGCCCACTTTCGCTTGCCCTTCTCGCGGTACTTGACGACGGCTGCGAGCTTGTCGTGGCCCTCCTTGAAGATGTTGGCGCGGACCTCGAAGACGTCGCCGACCTCCCTTTTGACGGGGTAGCGCCCGCAGTCGAGCTCCGGGTAGACGCCCTCGATCACAACCGGCTTGTAAGCTTCTCGCACCGCGCTCCTTTGTTCTCCGCGAAGAATCCTTCAGAATGTATTCGCCTCGTAGGATAACCATAACCTCCGCGAGTTCAAAGCCCCCCCGCGTACCGGCCTCCCGATACGCTACGATGGCCCTGCCCTTGGGCATAATGAACCCGCAAGGGCGACCACGAAAAGGAGGACCTACCATGTCCGAAGAACCGCGCGGCGCCGGCGGAGAGAGACCCGACCCCGAAGCCCAGGGCGAGGCCGACGCCATAAACTGGGCCTGCACGAATTGCGGCTACCGGGTCGAGGGCGAGCTCCCCGAGAAGTGCCCGGACTGCGGCGCGGACCGCGAGGACTTCGACATCGTCCCCGTGCCCGGCTTCTAGAGATGAAGGAGGGCCTTCGGGACGCCAACCCGGCAGCGCAAGACCGCAGAGCGGCTTCGCTGAGCGCCTGCGTCGCCTACGTGCTGGGCGTGGACCCTTCGGAGGTCCCCGGCGACGGAGGGGTCGGGCTGCGCCAGTGGCTCGCCGGGCTTGGGCTCGGCTTGGTCCCCGTCGAGTCGCCGGAGGGCTTCGAGTGGCCGGGGCTCTTTCTCGGCCTCAGCCGCGGCTCATCCACCTGGGCCGTGTTCTTCGGAGCGCCGCCCGGCATCGTGTTCGACCCGGAGGCCAGGCCGGACGGGGCTACGGACGCCGTCCTGGACGCCGCCTTCGTGCTGGCGGAGCACGAGCCCCTGCACAGGGCCGGACGACATCGAGGCCCCGGCGGGGCCGGGACGGTGGAGGTCATCGCGCTCTGTGCCTCCGCCGAGGGCCCCATGGTGGTGGCGCACTCGGCGGAGGCGGTCGCGGGCCGCGGCCTGCGCGGGGACCGCTACGAGCGTGGCGCCGGGACCTTCTCGAACCCGGACGGGCGAGGTTACGACCTCACCCTCGTCGAGGCCGAGGCGCTGAAGGAGTTGGCCGCGGGCGGTGTCGATCTCGCGCCGGCCGAGGCGCGGCGAAACCTCGTGGTTAGAGGTATCGCGCTGGACGATCTGATCGGGAGACGCTTCCGAGTCGGGGAGGTCGAGCTTTTCGGCCAGCGACGCTGCGAGCCGTGCTCGCACCTCGAACGGCTCACCCGCCCCGGGGTACTGCGCGGACTGGTGCACCGCGGGGGGCTACGCGCCGACGTGCTCTCCGGCGGCACGATACGCCCCGGAGATCGCGTAGAGGCGCTCTGAGGAAGCGGAGGGGGAGCGCATTCATGCGCTCCCCCTCCGCTTCCTGCTACTCGGTTTGGCCCGTGACTACAGGGCGCTGCCCTCTTCGGGCGAGGTTGCCCGGCTCGCGGGCGGGAGGTCCTCCTTCGAGGCCTTGCCCTGGGCGATGTACTCCTTGAGGTAGCCCTCGAACCTGCGGCGGTGGCCCTGCTCGTCGTGGAGTATCGCGACCGTCATGTCGTTCGTGACCGGGTCGTCCTCTTCGGTAACCGCGATGATGCGCGTGTAGAGCTCTATGGCCTTCGTCTCCGCGTCGATGACGCCCTTTATGACGTGTACCACGTCCGTCTGGTGATCCGGTGGCTGCAGTAAAACCTGGTCGGCGTGGAAGTCCATCGAGCCGGGGACCACGCCGTAGAGCTCCTTGATCCTCGCCGCGAACTGCCTCGCGTGGTCGAGCTCCTCGTCGATATCCGCGGCGAGGTCTTCCTTGATCTGCTGCGCCCGTACGCCGTCGGGGTTGATGGATTCGGAGACGTAGTTCATGACCGTCTCGAGCTCCATGAAGTAGGCGGTCTTGAGAAGCTCGATGATCTCCTCGCGCTTCCCCGTCATCTCCTGCGAAAGAATGCCCTCTGGCCCGCGTCCGGTTTGCATATAATTCCTCCTATTTGTTCTCCGGTTGTCCGTACCCCCATCAATACCCGTGGCCGCATGCTCGAAACGGTTATCCGACGGGTTCGGGCTCCCCCACGCCGCCGACGCAGCGGTTGCCGGAGAGCGGGGCGAGCTCGCTAACCTTGAACCCGTCGACAAACTGCCTCAGGCGCGGGTCGTCGGGTCCGTCCAGCTTTATCTGCTTGCGCCAAGAGGTCGCGATGACGGGGGCGTCCTGCCCGGGGTAGGGGCTCACGATGACGTAGCTTTCGGCGCCGTAGGGGCGCAGGGCATCTATCTGGTCCTGCGGAAGATCGGGGCTGTAGGTAATCCAGACGACCCCGTGGTCCATGCTATGGACGGCGTTCACGTCGTTGATGGGCTCCGAGTAGAAGCCGCAGTTTTGCCACAGCGGCGCGTGGTCGCCATTCGCCGGGGGGCGCTGCGCGTACTCGATCTCGCCCTCCACTGTCTTGTTCGTGCTCGCCGGGAAGGTGACCACGCCCTCGGGCGGGTTCTCGGGCAGGGGCCGAGCCGGATCGGGCTCCTCCCCGTCGGCGGGGAGCATGTTCGTCCCTTCCTCCGGCCCGACCGTCTCCCCGGCGGGGGCCTCTTCCGTGGTCGTCTCCTCCGTCGCGGTCGTCTCCTCCGGGACGTTCATGGCCTGCGTGGTGCCGGGCGGCTCCGACTCACCCTGCCCCCCCTGGGGCTGCTCGCCTCCACCGCACGCCACCAGCATCGCGGAGACCGCGAGCGCGAGCGAGGCCGAGAGGAGCGCCCGCGTGGCCGGCCGTGCCCCTGGAAAACTGTTCCTTCTGCGATCCAAGATCTCCTCCTCGCCCGAAAGGGCTTCGTGTTCCGCCGCGCGATCGTTCGCTTGCGTAACCATGATTATAAGGTCCGTGACGGAGGGGGAGTGAGAGGTGTCACGCGCCGGCCGTCATCCAAGGTTGCTGTGGGATCGTATAGGATGGTGAGAGAAAGCATGCGCAAGCGTTTGCGCGATCCCCCCAAACCCTCGACAGTCCCCGGCGACAATGGCAGGAGGATTCAAGCTTGGACGGTAACGATTCGATACCGATGGTAGAGAGACGCAGGAGCAGGTAAACGTACCGGTCGCTCCTCGCGGCCGTCGTGGTCCTCGCGCTGGCCCTCGCCACCTCGTGCGGCGGCCAGTCCGGAAGCG
>JADDPR010000300.1:24928-27128 GCA_016781775.1 Rubrobacter sp.
CGCGCTGGCCCTCGCCACCTCGTGCGGCGGCCAGTCCGGAAGCGGCGGGCAGGCCGCCGGGGAAGGTGAGAGGGAGGCGGCGGCGGAGGAGCAGGCCGTTGGACGCCCGTCGCTCGGCGACGCGGACGCCTCCGTGGTCCTGACGGAGCACACGGATTATCAGTGACCGTACTGCCGCAAGTTCACCCGTGAGGTGGAACCGGAGTTGGTCGAGAAGTACGTCGAGGACGGGACGCTGAAGATCGAGTGGCAGGACTTCCCGTATCAGGGGGAGGAGTCGGTGAACGCGGCGCTCGCGGCGCGGGCGGCCGGTGAGCAGAGTAAGTTCTGGGAGTACCACGACCTGCTCTACGAGAACCAGGGCTCGGGCAACAGCGGGGCCTTCTCGGACGACAAGCTCTCCGGCTTCGCCAGGGAGCTAGGGCTCGACATGGAACGGTTCGAGTCCGACCTCGGGAGCGAGGAGATCTCCGCGGTGGTGCAGGAGGACTTCGAGGCGGGCCAGAGCGCCGGGATCAGCGGCACCCCGACCTTCGAGGTAAACGGCCAGAGGCTTGTGGGGTTCCAGTCCGTCGAAGCCTTCGAAAGCATCATAGAAGAGGAGGCCGCGAAGGCGCAGGATGCTTCCTGAGGCCTCGTACCTCGCGGCGTTTCTCGGGGGCTCTTCTCCCTCCTGAGCCCGTGCAGCGCGCTCCTCCTACCCGCGTTCTTCGCCTACACCTTCGAGTCGAGGAGGGAGCTGGTCAGGAAGACCGTCGTCTTCTACCTCGGCCTCTGCCTCACGCTGGTGCCTCTGGGGATGGGGATCTCGGCCGTCAGCCGGCTCTTCTACGGGCAGAGGAACACGCTGATCCTGGTGGCGGAGGTGCTACTGATCCTGCTCGGGGTCTGGCAGCTTATGGGGCGGGGCATCTCCCTGGGCCCCTTCGAGCGGTTGCGCGGGCGGATCAGGGGCGACTCCGCCGGAGCGACCTTCGCCCTGGGCGCCGTGTACGGATTCGCAGGCTTCTGCTCCGGCCCGATCCTCGGAGCCGTGCTCACCGTCGCCGCCGCGTCGGGGGAGACGCTCCGAGGCGCGGGGCTTCTCGCGACCTACGCCCTCGGGATGGCCGCTCCCCTCTTCCTGCTCGCCTCCCTCTGGGACCGCCTCGACCTCGGCAGGCGCCGCTGGCTCCGGGGCCGCGAGCTGGCCCTGGGGAAGTTTCGGGTCCACACCACGAGCCTCGTCTCCGGCGCTATGTTCGTCGGGCTCGGAGTCCTGTTTATCGCCTACGAGGGGACGACGGCCCTCACGGGCTTCTACGCCCCGCGCGGGGTCGAGGACCTCGCCCTCGCCGCCGAGAGGTGGGCCGGCTCCGTCGCTCGCGCCGTCCCGGATGCCCTCGTGCTGGCGCTCCTGGCGGCACTGATCGTGTCCTTCTTCCTCTACCGGCGTTTCGCGGGCAAGAAGAAGGGGTCCGGGTCGGACCCGGGACCCGATCTCCCTCCGCGGAGGTAGAGCGCGCCTAGGGGTTCGTCGAGGAAGAGCTCGACTGGACCACCGAGGACGACTGATTCACGACGCTCGAAGAACCGGAGGACGACGAGATCGTCGAGGAGGAGATGCCGTTCCCGGAGTAGGTAAACTTCATGGTACTGTCGCCACTTACTGCCTGGACGTTGCGGCTATTGCCGGAGACGAGGACCATCTTCAGCGTTCCTTCGTCGCCCTCCGTGTCGATCTCGCACTCAAGCTCGTCGCCGTCGAGTTCGAAGGTGAACTCCTCGGGGACCTGCCCCTTTATCTCTTGCTCCTCGTCGCCTACGGAGCACGTCCCGGAGAACTCGACGCCCTCGTCGCCCTTCATCCTCAGCACGACCTCGTCGTCTCCGGACGGGGTGTTCCTCCCATCTTCACCGGTCTGTTCTTCGCTGGAGCTACCCTCCTCGTCGCCATCGGCGGAGGAGTCACTTTCGATGCGGGCACCATCCTCGTCGACTACGGCATTGCCGGCGCGCACCTCGCCGCTGCCGACCACGGCGCCGCCGGCACGCACCCCATCTTCCCTGTCGGCCTCCGCGGGACTAGGGCCCACCAAACCCACGACGACCAGGGCGACGGAGGCGAGGACCCCCAATACGGCAAATACGGCTTTCGGTCTCACGATCGACTCCCCTCGTCCTCTAAAGCTGGAGAACTGCCTTTCATGGCTATCGTGCC
>JADDPR010000552.1 GCA_016781775.1 Rubrobacter sp.
TGTGCCATATGTTGTCGCACCCTCCCTTCCTCGACGGTACCAGGATACTACTAGCGGCCAAAATTCCGGTCAATCGCAAGAAGGACGGTCGCCCGTGGACGCGGTCGGACCTATGGCACCAAAAGGGAAGCAGGGCGCGGCCCATTCCGCGTGGGTATGATGGAAGGCCAATCAGTTGGGGATCGGGTACGGAGGCTGCGACGCTATGCTAAAGAAGGTTCTGGTCGCCAACCGCGGTGAGATCGCCCTGCGCGTCATACGCGCCTGCCGCGAGTTGGGGGTGCCGTCGGTGGCCGTCTACTCCGGCGCGGACGAAGAGGCCCTGCACGTCCGTCTCGCCGACGAGGCCGTCCACATCGGTCCGCCCAAGGCCCAGAAGAGCTACCTGAACATCGAAGCCATCCTGGAGGCCGCCAAAGAGACGGGGGCCGACGCGGTGCACCCAGGCTACGGGTTCCTTGCGGAGAACGCCGGTTTCGCCGCGGCCTGCTCCGGGGCGGGCCTGGCCTTCGTCGGGCCGTCAGCGGAGGCAATAGAGAAGATGGGCGACAAGTCGGCGGCGCGGCGGATCGCCAGGGAGGCGGGCGTGCCGATCGTACCCGGCACCGAGGGCAACGCCAGCCCCGCCGAGGCACTGGAGAGGGCTGAGGAGATCGGCTTCCCCGTCATGGTCAAGGCGGCGGCCGGGGGCGGCGGCCGGGGCATCCGCGTCGTCGAGAGCGCCGGTGAGCTCGAAGAGGCCGTCAGGGCGGCCTCGCGCGAGGCCGCGGCGGCGTTCGGGGAGGGCTCGGTGTACCTGGAGAAGTTCCTGGTGGATCCACGGCACGTAGAGGTGCAGGTGATGGGCGACGGGGAGGGGAACGTGGTCCACTTCTACGAGCGGGAGTGCTCGATGCAGCGGCGGCGGCAGAAGATTCTGGAGGAGGCGCCTTCCCCGGGAATAAGCCCCGCGACGCGCGAGGCGATCACCGCAGCCGCCGTGCGGCTGGCGGAGGAGGCGAGCTACGCGAACGCGGGGACCGCAGAGTTCCTGGTGGACCAGGACGAGTCCTTTTACTTTATAGAGATGAACACCCGGATACAGGTCGAGCACCCGATCACGGAGGAGATCACGGGCGTGGACTTGGTCAAGGAGCAGCTAAAGGTCGCGGCGGGCGAGGGGCTTTCGCTGAAACAGGACGAGATTCCGCTCTCCGGGCACGCGATAGAGTTCCGCATAAACGCCGAGGATCCAGAGAACAACTTCTTCCCGTCGCCGGGGGAGGTCACGGGCGTCGAGGTGCCCGGCGGTCCCGGCGTCCGGGTGGACACGGCCGTCTTCGCGGGTTACCAGATCCCGCCGTTCTACGACTCGATGGTCAGTAAGCTCGTCGTACGGGGCGCCGACCGACACGAGGCCCTCGCCCGCGGTGGTAGGGCGCTGGAGGAGTACCGCTTAGAAGGCATAAAAACGACCATCCCCCTCCACCTCCGGCTCTTGCGCGAGGAGGCCTTTCTCTCCGGGAGATACGGCACTGGATACCTTGAGAAGCTGTTGAGCAAGGGGGGATAGCCCAGCCTACCCGTGCAGGCGAAGGAGCGCGGGTCCACACGGATGCGCGCCCCGAGGCCTTAGAACGGGCGAGCGTCAGGAGGAGGCCACTTCGCCTACCACTCGGGTCAGGATGGAGAGCCCCTCCTCCAGCTCGTCGTCGGTGATCGAGAGCGGCATGAGCGTCCGGATCACGTTCCCGTACTGCCCGGCTAGCAGGAGCATGAGGCCCCCCTGCAGGGCTCTCTCTATCACCTTTGACGTGCCTTCTTTGTAGGGGGCGCGGCTTGCCGGGTCCTTCACCAGCTCCATCGCGACCATCGGCCCCCGGCCGCGCACGTCGCCTACCAGGTTGGGGTGCTTCTCCTGGAGCGCGCGCATCGCGCCCATTACGCGCTCCCCCACGAAGCTGGCCCGGGACAGGAGATCCTCCTGCTCGAAGGCCTCGAGGACGGCCAGGGCGGCGGCGACGGCTAAAGGATTGCCGCCGAAGGTGGTGCCGAGGCCGCCGGGGTGGACGGAGTCCATGATCTCCGCCCGCCCGGTCACCCCCGAGAGCGGCAGCCCGCCGGCCAGGCTCTTGGCCGTGGTCGAGAGGTCCGGCGCCACCCCGGAGTGCTCGATGGCGAACATTTTGCCTGTGCGCCCGAAACCCGTCTGGACCTCGTCCACGATCAGCACGATCCCGTGCTCGTCGCACAGCTCGCGCAGGCGCCGGAGGTAGAAGTCCGGGAACGGTATAAACCCGCCTTCCCCCGAGACTGGCTCGACTATGATCGCCGCGAGGCTTCCTGGGTCCACGCCACCGACGAGCGCCCGCTCGACGAAACCGAAGCAGTCACCCCTGCAGCCCCCCGAGCAGTCCGAGCCTGCGGGACACCGGTAGGGGTAAGGTGCGGGCACCCGGTAGATCTCAGGGGCAAACGGCCCGAAGCCCTTCTTGTACGGGTTGATCTTGCTGGTGAGCGTCATCGTGAGGAGCGTGCGCCCATGAAAAGCGTTTTCGAAGGCCAATACAGCCTGCCGGCCCGTGTAGGTGCGCGCTACCTTGACCGCGTTCTCGACCGCCTCCGCGCCCGAGTTGAACAGCATCGTCCTTTTCTCGAATGCACCGGGGACAAGAGCGTTCAGCTTCTCGGCCAGCTCGATGTACGGCTCGTAGGGCGTCACCTGAAAGGCGGTGTGCGTAAAGTCCCCGACCTGCGCCCTTACGGCCTCGACCACACGAGGATCGGCGTGCCCGACGTTCATGACGCCGATTCCTCCGGTGAAGTCCACGAAGGTGTTGTCGTCCACGTCCCTGAGGAGGGCACCGCGGGCCTCCTTGACGAACACGGGCATGGCGTTCGCCGCGGCGTAGGGTACCGCCCGTCCCTTACGCTCCAGCAAGGCCCGGCTCTTGGGTCCTGGTATCTCGGTCTTGATCCTCGTCGAGTCCAGCATGTTCGAGAACCTTCCTCTTTGAGACGATCTACTCCGGCAGGTCTCCTCCTACCCGCTCTTCCGCACGTAAACGTCCTGTAGTAATAGTAGCGGGCAGTCTAGCACGATGGGTTCCCCGCCCTTACGCGAGCCCCTATTGTCGTGGTCAGGGTTATCGTCCGGCCCTCCTTCACTACTGGTGCCGGTTCCAAGTGCTCCACGAGCGACGCCTTTGCCGCCTCATCGAAGACAGCCTGCACCCGCAGGTAGACGCTCTTTCCTTCCGACCAGAGGTATGCGTTGGGAGTCAGTCTTCAGGGTTCCTCCCCGGGCAATCGGAGAGTGGCTGCGAACCCCGCTCGAGGCCGAAGCTGAAGATGAACGTACCCCTCACTCCCCCCGTGCAGCCTGGCCCAGCGGGGGAGCTTCCGGTGAGGGCATCTGCCCGGGGGGGAGCGCCGAAGAAGGCCACGCCCGCGGCGATCATCGCTACGATCGCTACGGCAGAGATGACCGTCGCCATGGTAGCCAACGATGCGGCCGAGAGCATGCCCTGGCGGAGGTGAACCCCGATCTCCGACATCGCGACGGCCCACAGCGAGATCACCACAAACAACACGAGCGACCATATAGCGTACGACATAGGGTGCCAAGGACCTTTCGTAGGTGCCGACTAGTATAAACCCACCCGCTAGAACGCGAGATTGGGCGTCGTGTACCGCAGAAGGTCGTGTTCGAAAAACGTCTCGGTTGACACAAATGTAAATACCAATTTATGATTGCCAGATGACAGACCTTAACCCGAGAAAGGGTGAGGGGCAGGGCAAGGGGAAAGAGAGGCGGTGGTCCTTGGAGAATTCGGGGAATCAAGGTCGTAGCGGCACGCATGGGGTCGACACCAGTCCGATTACCAACAGGACGTTGGTTTACTCGTCGATCGTATGTTTTCTGGCGTGGGTCTTCTCCGTCTACGACTACACCTTGTTCGGGACGCTGCTCCCGGTCATCTCGGAGGACCTCGGCTGGTCGACGTCTTACGCCACGTTCATCGTGTTCCTCGTCAACATAGGGACCATCTTCGTGGCGCTCTCGGTCGGGCCACTCCTGGACCGTTTCGGCCGCAAGCCGGCGCTGGTCATAACGACGGCGGGCGCGGCGTTAAGCTCCGGCCTGACTGCGCTGGCGCCCGGGGCGCTGACGGCGGCATACATGGTCGTCGTTAGGACCTTCTCGGGGCTCGGATACTCCGAGCAAGCGGTCAACGCCACCTACCTCAACGAGATGTACGGTAACAGGCGCAACCGGGGCTTCATCTACAGCCTGGTGCAGGGCGGCTGGCCCATCGGGGTGCTGCTCGGGGCGGCGTTGACGGCGGTGCTCTTGACGCCCGCCGGGCCGTTAGGGTGGCGCGGGATGTTCATCGTGGCGACCTTCCCGGCCATCGTAATCGTCTTCCTCGCTATCAAGCTCAGGGAGTCCCCCAAGTTTCAGGCCATGAAGGCGGCCCGCCAGCTTGAGTTGCAAGGCAGGCACGAGGAGGCGGCCGAGTTCGCCCGCCAGTACGACCTCGACCTCACGCACGCCGAGGAGTCCACCCTCAAGCAGCTCTTCGAGCCCGACATCCGCAAGCACACCATCTTCATCAGCCTCGCGATGCTGACGAACTGGATTGGCATCCAGGTCTTCGCCGTGCTGGGGACCACCGTGATCACGGAGGGCAAGGGGATCGCGTTCAGCAACGCGGTGCTCGTGTTGGTAGTCTCGAATGCGGCTGCCTACATCGGCTATCTCTGCCACGGCTTCGTCGGCGACATCATAGGGCGCCGCCTGACCATCGCCGGCGGTTGGCTGATCTCCGGCGTCGCGTACACGCTGATGCTGTACGGGCCCAACTCGCAGGCCTTCGTGTTCACCATGTACACGGTAGGGCTGTTCTTCATCATCGGTCCGTACGCCGCACTCCTGTTCTTTATGGGCGAGTCGTTCCCCACGAGGGTGCGCGGAACGGGGGCGTCCTTCGTGAACGCCATGGGGCCGGTCGGCGCCATCGCTGGGGCGGGCCTGTTCAGTCTGTTCACCGGCCTGGGCATCGGGGTGCTCACCGCCGCGTTCCTCAGCGGTGGCCTCGCTACGATAGCGTCGGGCTTCCTTATGTTGGGCACCCGCGACGTAAAGGACCCGCACCAGGCCGAGGTGGTGTCGGACGAATCCACCGCCGCCCGCGTGCGCTAGCGTTCGAGGCTTCTAGGAGCGTAAGACTACGGGGCGGGCCATGAGGCTCGCCCCGTCCGGCGTGAAGGAGGTGGATCCGTGGTGGACTCGGGAGGCGGACGGGTCGCCCTGGTCACCGGGGCCGGGGCCGGCATAGGTCGGGCGATCGCCGAGAAGCTGGCGAAGGGCGGCGAGAGCGTCGTCGTCAACGACCTGAAGGGTGAGGCCGCCGAGGAGGTGGTGGCCGGAATAAGGGGGGCGGGAGGCACAGCCGCCACGGCCCCCGGCGACGTCTCCAACCCGGAGGACGTACGGGGGATCGTGGAGGCGGCGGCTGCGGCGTTCGGGCCTGTCGAGGTGCTGGTGAACAACGCGGGGTTCTTGCAGCAGAAGCTCTTCGTGGACCTGACCTTCGAGGACTTCCAGCGCATGATCGCGGTGCATCTCGGCGGGACGTTCTTATGCACGAGCGCCGTTTTACCCGGGATGCTGGAGCGGGGAGGGGGCGTGGTGGTTAACGTGGCCTCGCAGCTCGGCCAGATCGGGGGCGTCGAGCTCTCGCACTACAGCGCCGCCAAGGCCGGGATCATCGGCCTCACGAAGTCCCTGGCGCGCGAGGTTTCCGCGCAGGGCGTCCGGGTGAACGCCGTGGCGCCCGGCCCTATAAACACCGAACTCGTCCTCGGCCTCTCCGAGGAGTGGCGCAACAACAAGGCCGCTGAACTCCCCCTGGGGCGCTTTGGGGAGCCGGAGGAGGTGGCGGAGACGGTCGCCTTTCTCGTCTCAGACGCAGCGTCCTTGTACGTCGGGCAGACCCTCGGGCCGAACTCCGGGGACGTGATGCTGTGAGGAGACCGATCGCACGAGATCGGTGGGAGGTGGTTGAAGTGGAGAACGCGGGGAAGCCGACCGTTCTGATCACGGGCTCCGGCATAGGTATCGGGGCGGCTACAGCACGCACCTTTGCTGGGGCGGGCTACCGTGTGGTCGTGACGGACGTCCTGGACGACGAGGGCGAGGGCGTGGCCTCCGGCATCAACGCCGGTGGCGGGGAGGCCGAGTACCACCGCCTGGACGTGACGAGCACGGAGCAGGCTGACGCCGTGGTGGGCGAGGTTCAGGAGCGTTACGGGCCGCTGGACGCCGTGGTCGCCAACGCCGGCATAGCCCATAGGGTGCCCCTGCCGGAGCTCACGGACGAGAGGTGGGACCACACGCACGAAGTGGACCTGAAGGGCGTGATGCGGGTCT
Organism: Rubrobacter sp.; assembly: GCA_016781775.1. Lineage (GTDB taxonomy): Bacteria > Actinomycetota > Rubrobacteria > Rubrobacterales > Rubrobacteraceae > Rubrobacter_F. The sequence continues at coordinate 6,416 of JADDPR010000552.1, forward strand.
GCCGCACTGCCGCCCCCGCGATGCGCGAGGCCGGACGGGGGAGCATGGTCGCCGTCTCGTCCATTATGGGGGTGGCCTACGGGTGGGACGAGCACGTCCAGTACTCCTCGGCGAAGGCGGGCGTCGTGGGCCTCGTGCGCGGCCTCGCCGTCGAGCTGGCCAGCGACGGGGTGCGCGTCAACGGCATCGCTCCGGGCTACATAAGGACGGCCCAGGCCCTCTCCGAGGAGCACTCGCTCGGCTCCGCCGGGCTCGAGCAGGCCGCAGAGTTTATCCCAATGGGCCGGGTGGGGGAGCCCGAGGACATCGCCGACGTGATCCTGTTTCTCGCCTCCGACGCGGCCCGTTACATGACCGGTCAGACGGTAGTGGTTGACGGCGGGTTGCTCGTGGGTCGCTATTAGCGGGAGGTCCGCGCGGTAAGACCGCGCCGGTCAGGTCGAGATCATCTTTTTCTCGATGCCGACCCCGGCGGCCAGGGCCCGTTCGTACTCCAGCGGCACCGTCGCCGAGTCCTGGAGAGCGAAGCCCGTCGAGTCGAAGACGGTTATCTCGGCGTCGGAGGTGCGCCCTTCGAGCTTCCCAGCAACCACCTGCCCGATCTCGCCCGCGACGTCACTCTCGGAGATTGTGCCCTCTCGGAGCGGAACGTTGATCTCGCCGTCCATCCGGCACTGGCGGATGTCGTCGACGAAGACGCGAGCCTTCGTCAGGATCCGGGCGTCGAGTTCCTGGTCGCCCTCCTTGTCGGCGCCAAGGGCGGCGATGTGGGTACCCTCGGATACCCAGGAGCTTCGGACGATGGGGCCCCGCGCCGGGGTGACGGTCACGACCACGTCCGCGCCCCGCACGACCCCTTCTAGGTCAGTCGAGGCCCGGATCTCGAATCGATTGTC
>JADDPR010000544.1 GCA_016781775.1 Rubrobacter sp.
TCGCCTTCGCGGGGGTAGAGTTCCCGGCGTACCGCCTCTTCGTGGTCCTCGTGGGCTGCCTCGTCGCGGCGCTCCTGTGGTACTTCGAGACGAGGACGAGGATCGGGGCGATCGTGCGCGCCGGGGTCGACGATAGGGAGATGGTCAGCGCCCTGGGCATAAACGTCACGCTGGTCTTCGCCGGGGTGTTCGCCTTCGGAGCGGGGCTCGCTGCGTTCGGCGGTATTCTGGGCGGGCCTATTCTCGGGATGTATCCCGACCAGGGCTTCGACATCCTCGTGGTAGCCCTGATCGTGGTGGTCCTCGGGGGCCTGGGGACCTGGAAGGGGGCGTTCGCCGGCGCCGTCCTCGTCGGGATGGTCGAGACGATGGGGAGGATCTACTTCCCCTCGCTCTCGTTGGTGATCGTCTTCCTGCTCATGGCGGTGGTGCTCTTGATAAGGCCCTCGGGCCTCTTCGGAAGGAGCGTGGCGACGTGAGGCGGCTCCTCGGCGGCGTCCCCTGGCCCGGAATCCTGATCCTGGCGGTGCTCGTCTTCGCGCTGCCGGTCGTGCTCCCCCCGTTCGGCGTGAGCGTGGCGACGGAGATCTTTATCCTGGCGATCTTCGCGGTGAGCCTCGGCCTGATCATAGGCTACGCGGGCCTCGTCTCCCTGGGCCACGCGGCGTTCTTCGGGGCGGGGGCCTACACGGTGGCCCTGCTCGGGGAGCGGGTGGCGAACACCTACGCTCTCCTCGCCGCGGCGGTCCTCATAGGCGGCCTCCTCGCCCTCTTCTCAGGCGCGCTCTTCGTGCGCACGTCCGGGGCTTACTTCCTCATGCTCACCCTTGCCTTCGCCCAGGTTCTCTTCGCGGTGGCCTTCGAGGCCAGGTCGGTAACCGGTGGCGGCGATGGCCTGAGCGTCGCCGCGGTGCCGAACTTCGGTTTCGGCGAGGTGACGGGCGACTACGGCCTCTACTACATGATGGCGGCGTTCTTTCTGGGTTGTTACCTGCTCCTGAGGCTCTTCGTTGCATCGCCCGCCGGCAAGGCGGTGCGCGGCGTGATGGAGAACGAGTCCCGGATGAAGGCCTTGGGATTCAACACCCGCTCCTACAAGCTCCTCGCCTATGGGCTCTCCGGGGCGATCGCGAGCCTCGCGGGCGCGCTCTACGCCTACTTCAACTTCTTTGTCACCCCGGATTTGCTCGGCTGGGTCTTCTCCGGGCAGGCGCTAATCATGGTGATCGTGGGCGGGGCGGGGAGCCTCCTCGGACCCGCGATCGGGGCCGGGTTCTTCCTGCTCATGCAGGAGTACCTGAGCTCCTACACCGAGCGCTGGCAGCTCGTGATGGGCCTGATCTTCGTGGCCTTCGTCCTCGTCGGGCGCGGCGGGGTCTTCGACCTGCTCGCCCTGGCGTTTCGCAAGGTAATCCCCAGGCGCATCAGGCGGGAGTTCGGAGAGGATCCATCCCCGCCGGAACCCGTCACCACCCAGAAGGAGAAGGCGCTGTGAGCCCGCTCGCGGTCAGAAACCTGAACAAGTCCTTCAAGGCGCTCCAGGTCCTCAAGGACGTTTCCCTCGAAGTGCAGGACGAGGAGCGCCACGTCGTCATCGGCCCGAACGGCGCCGGCAAGACCACGCTCTTCAACTGCATCATGGGAACTATCCCCCTGACCTCCGGCGAGGTGCTGCTCGACGGCCGGAACGTTGGCACGCTCCCCACCCACGCCCGCGTCCCGTTGGGCATGTCGCGGACCTTTCAGAAGAACAACCTCTTCGAGAGCCTCACGGTCGAGGAGAACGTCCATCTTGCGATTGAGGCCCGAAAGCCGTACCGCTTCGGGCTCTTCAAGCCCCTCTCCTGGCGCGCGGACCTTTTGGAGGAGAGCGAGGAGTTGCTGAGGCGCTGGGACCTGTGGGGGCGCCGCGAGCGCAAGGTGCGGGAGCTTTCTTACGGCGAGCAGCGGCTGCTGGAGGTCTTGCTCGCGCTCGCCTCGAAGCCCCGCATGCTGCTCCTCGACGAGCCGACGAGCGGGATGTCCCCGGCGGAGACGGCGCAGACCATCGGGCTCATACAGGAGCTGCCCCGCTCGCTCACGCTCCTCGTCGTCGAGCACGACATGGAGGTAGTCTTCGCGATAGCCGACAGGATCACGGTCCTCCACCACGGCGAGGTCTTCCTGAGCGGCCCCCCGGAAGAGGTACGAGGAGACGAGCGCGTCAGGGAGATCTACTTCGGCGGAGGCGCGAGACACGATGCTTGAGCTTAGGGACGTCAACACCTACTACGGCACGAGCCACGTCCTGCAGGGCGTCTCCTTCGAGGTCCCCGAGGGCCGATGCACGGCGCTCCTCGGCCGCAACGGCGCCGGCAAAACGACGACCATACACTCCGTGGCCGGGCTGACCCCGCCGCGCGGCGGCAGCATATCGTTCAAGGGCAGGGAGGTCTCGGGGCTGCCGCCTCACAAAATCTCCAAGCTCGGGATCGGCCTCGTCCCCCAGGGGCGGCGCATCTTCCCGTCCCTGACGATCCGGGAGAACCTCACCATGCCCGCCAGGGGCGGGACGAACGGCTCCAACGGGCGCGGAAGCTCATGGACCTTGAGGGATGTCTACGAGCTCTTCCCCGTCCTCGAAGAACGCGAGGGGAACATGGGGAACCAGCTCTCTGGTGGCCAGCAGCAGATGCTCGCCATCGGACGGGCGCTCATGACCAACCCCGAGTTCGTCCTTATGGACGAGCCCTCCGAGGGCCTGGCTCCGGTCATCATCGACCAGGTCGGGGACATCGTCCTCAAGCTGAAGGAGATGGGCCTCTCCATCCTGCTCGTCGAGCAGCACGTCTCCCTCGCCTGCCGGGCCGCGGACGAGGTTCTGGTTATGAACAAGGGCCGGATCGTCTGGCGCGGCAAGCCGGACGAACTGCTCGCCAACGAGTCCGTGCAGCACGAGTACCTGGGCGTGTAAGCCCGCGAGGTCCCGCTAGCGGGCGGTCTCTCCACCGGAGGCGGCCCGCTCCCTCAAGAGCGGCGCGGCGAGGTAGGCGTCGCCGTGGGCCTCCCTCATCGAGTCCAGCTTGCGGACGATGGTCTCCGCCCCGAGCTCCTCGGCCCACTCGAACGGTCCCTTGGGGTAGTTCGCCCCCAGCTTCATGGCCTGGTCTATGTCCTCGGCGGTCGCGACGCCCTCGGAGAAGGTCAGGAAGGCCTCGTTGACGATGCAGGAGATCACGCGCAGGGCGATCTCCCCGGTGTCCTCGGTCCCCTGCCCCGTCTCTCCCTGCCCCTCACCACCGTAGTCGTAGAAGCCGCGCCCGCTCTTTCTGCCGAGGGTCCCGGCTTCGACCATCGAGCGCTGGAGGAAGGAGGGCCGAAACCTCGGCGCGTAGTAGTACCGCTCGAAGAGCGACTCCGAGACGGCGAGGTTGACGTCCATGCCTATAAGGTCGGCGAGCTCCAGGGGGCCCATCCGGAACCCCGCGCCGCGAAGCGCCACGTCGACCTCCCCGGGCTTCCCACCGGCCTCGACCATCCTCAACGCCTCGAGGTAGAAGGGCCGGGCGACGCGGTTCACGACGAATCCCGGCGTGTCGGAGACCCGGATCGGGGTCTTGCCCAGCCCCTCGGCGACCTCTTCGGTGCGGCACACCGCCTCGGGTGCGGTAGATGGCCCGGTGACGACCTCGACGAGCTTCATCGCCGGCACCGGGTTGAAGAAGTGCATGCCCACCACGCGTTCGGGGTGGGTCGCGCCGGCCGCGATACCGGCGACCGAGAGCGAGGAGGTGTTGGAAGCGAGTACCGCGTCGGCGCCGACCACGCCTTCGAGATCCGCGAAGACCTTCTTCTTGAGATCCAGATCCTCGACCACGGCCTCGACGATCAGGGGAGCGTCGGCGAGGTCTTTCAGGGAGGTCGTCATCGAGATGCGGTTCAGGGTCTCACCCCGCTCGTCCTCGGAGATCCGGCCCTTCTTTACCCGCCGGTCGAGATCCTTCTCGACCGTCCGCCGCCCCCGGTCGAGAGCGTCCTTCCCGACGTCCAGCACCACGACCGACATGCCCGCGAGGGCCGCGCTCTCCGCGATCCCCGCGCCCATGGTACCCGCCCCCACCACACCAACATCCGCCATCCGGACCTCCAACCTCGGTGTGCGCTTCTCGCGACCCACTCGACAACCTGATTGTATGGACGGTCAAATTGTAGACAAAGACGCCCGTTGCCGTACGCAAGGATTCGCGAAGGGCGCGAGGGCCGCAACGCGCCACGGCTTCGTCTCTCCGACGGTAGGCACAGGATCACGGCACCTCCGAATTCGCGAGGTTTGGGGAGTTCGACCTGTACGGAGGTAGATGTTGAAAACCCGTACTTTTGTCCGGTGTGTATAGCTCGTATCCTTGCGAGTATAGAGGCAGGGAAACTATCAACAGAGGAGCCTGCATATGCACTCAGCACATCGCGCTACGCCGCCGACCTTCAGCGAGAGCGGGGACGGGACGAACGACGAGCGGCCAACGATGGACGCTCGCGGGGTGCTCAGCTGGGCGCAGGTTAAGAAGGGGACGAGCGGGGACGGCCTCGAACAGCGAGGCGGACCGACCACAGCGCAAGATATCGCCGGACCGGGTGCCTGACCTTGGATCCCATCGTCTCCGTCACCAATCTTGCCAAGACCTACGCGTCCGGCTTTCGGGCGCTCGAGAAGATAAATCTGGAGATCTACCACGGGGAGATCTTCGCCCTTCTGGGGCCGAACGGGGCCGGTAAGTCGACGTTGATCAACATAATCTGCGGGATCGTGAGCCCGACCGAAGGCGTCATCCTCGCCGGCGGGCACGACATCATCTCCGAGTACCGCGCGGCCCGGTCCATGATCGGGCTCGTCCCGCAGGAGCTCACGACCGACGCGTTCGAGACCGTCTGGGCCACCGTCAGCTTCAGCCGCGGGCTGTTCGGAAAAGGGGCCAACCCCGACTACATCGAGAAGGTGCTCCGGGACCTCTCCTTGTGGGACAAGAAGGACAGCAAGATCATCACCCTCTCCGGCGGCATGAAGCGCCGGGTCATGATCGCCAAGGCCCTGTCGCACGAGCCCAAGATCCTGTTTCTCGACGAGCCCACAGCGGGCGTCGACGTCGAGCTGAGAAGGGACATGTGGCAGATGGTACGCTCGCTGCGCGAAGACGGCGTCACCATCATCCTGACCACCCACTACATCGACGAGGCCGAAGAGATGGCCGACCGGATCGGGGTGATAAGCCACGGCGAGATTATCCTGGTCGAAGAGAAAGCCGAGCTCATGCGCACGCTCGGCAAAAAGCAACTGACGCTGCAGCTCGACGGCAAGCTCGATGGGGTACCGAGCGGTCTCGCCGGCTACGGGCTGGACTTGGCCGCAGAGGGTACCGAGCTGATCTACACGTACCAGACGCAAAACGAGCGCACGGGCATCACCGCCCTGCTCGCGGACCTCAACGCGGCGGGCATCGGGTTCAAGGACCTCCAGACAAAGCAGAGCTCGCTGGAGGAGATCTTCGTCGATCTAGTAAAGGAGAGCCGGTGAACTTCCACGCGATACGCGCCATCTACACGTTCGAGATGGCGCGGACCTGGCGCACGCTGCTGCAGAGCATCGTCTCGCCCGTCATCTCCACGTCCCTGTATTTCGTGGTCTTCGGCGCGGCGATAGGCTCGCGCATCACCGGCATCGACGGGGTCAGCTACGGCTCGTTTATCGTGCCCGGCCTGATCATGCTGTCGCTCCTGACGCAGAGCATCTCCAACGCGTCGTTCGGCATCTTCTTCCCCAAGTTTACGGGCACGATCTACGAGCTGTTGTCCGCCCCCGTCTCCTACGTCGAGATCGTCATAAGCTACGTCGGAGCGGCCGCGACCAAGTCGATCATCCTCTCCCTGATCATCCTCGCCACCTCGGCCCTGTTCGTCCCGCTGGAGATCGCCCATCCCTTCTGGATGCTCGCGTTCCTGATACTCACGGCAATAACCTTCTGCCTCTTCGGCTTCGTCCTCGGCATCTGGGCCGACGGCTTCGAGAAGCTGCAACTCGTGCCGTTCCTCATCATCACGCCCTTGATCTTCCTCGGCGGCAGCTTCTACTCCATCGAGATGCTGCCGCCGTTCTGGCAGACGGTCACCCTCTTCAACCCCGTCGTCTACCTGATCAGCGGCTTCCGCTGGAGCTTCTACGGCATCGCCGACGTCAGCGTCGGCGTGAGCCTGACCATGACCCTCGTCTTCCTGGTCGTATGCCTGGCAGCGGTGGCGTGGATCTTCAAGACGGGCTACCGACTCAAGACGTAAATTTTCGAGGGCCTCCGTTGCCGGCTACACGCCGGCCGGCCCCTACTGGACGGGGACGAGCATGGGACACGAAAACAGGAAAATTTTGCGGGACAGGACCTTCAGCCGTGGAGAATTTCTGAGGCTCGTCGGAGGAGGGGCGATCTTCTCCTCCGTCGGCCTCCTCGCCGCTTGCGGCGGCGAGCGAGGGAGTACGGGAGCAGGGGAGAGTTCGGAAGGGCGAGGAGAGGTGGGGAGCGCGTCGGGCCAGGGGCGCCTGCTGGCCCGGCCACGCGCGCGGGCGTCGGCCCCGCCGGCTCCGCCCACCGGCCTCCGGGCCCTGGAGCTCGGGCGCGAGCGCGACGGCCTCCTCTACGTGCCCCCAACCTATGAGGCCTCCCGTCCGGCGCCCCTCGCATTGACGCTGCACGGCGCCGGTGGCGACGCCCGGGGCGGCATCTCCCCGTTTCTCGGCCTCGCCGAGGAGGCCGGCCTCGTCCTGCTCGCCCCCGAGTCGCGGGGGAGGACGTGGGACGTGCTCGTCGGAGGCTACGGCCCGGACGTCGAGTTTATCGACCGGGCGCTGCAGCGGACGTTCGACCGCCTCGCCGTCGACACCGGAACCCTCGGGATAGCGGGCTTCTCCGACGGCGCCTCCTACGCCCTCTCGCTGGGGCTCACCAACGGGGACCTCTTCGGGCACGTCATCGCCTTCTCGCCGGGGTTCTCGGCGCCTCAGGACCGCAGGGGCAAACCACCGGTCTTCGTCTCGCACGGCACCGACGACGAGGTGCTCCCGATCGACAGGACGAGCCGCCGCATCGTGCCGCAGCTCGAACGCTCGGGCTACAGGGTCCGTTACGAGGAGTTCGACGGCCCCCACACCGTGCCGGAAGCCGTCGCCCGCGACGCGCTACGGTGGTTCACCTCGAACGGTGGAAGACGCCCATGAGATCATCTTGGGAGCGGAACGTGGCCTCCAGACTATCGGCTCAAACTCGCTCGT
>JADDPR010000554.1 GCA_016781775.1 Rubrobacter sp.
AGGCAAGGCGGTTCACCCGCTCTTCGAGCTCGCGGTAGGTGTAGCGCCGCTCGCCGTGAACGACGGCGGTCTTCTCAGGGAACACATATGCGCTGCGCCTCAAGAAGCTCACCGGCGTGAGCTCCGTCCGGTATGCCTTCTCGCCCTGTCCTTGGGCCATGGTTACCCCTTCCCCCTAAACTTTTCTTACGGCGCGTCGTCCCACCGCCCCGCCACTACTTCGAGCGGGGCTCCAGCCAGTCTCTGACCTTCGGCCACAGGCCCTTTCTCGCCCCGCGCCCCGTCAGCAGGCCGACGTGCCCTGCGTCGAGGGCGACAAACTCCTTGTCTTCGCTGCCCACGAGGTGCATCGCCGCCTCGGCCTGCGGAAGAAAGACGAGGTGGTCCTTCTTGCCGGCGATGTTCAGGAAGGGGACCTTGATGTTCGAGAGGTCCACGCGGCGGCCGCGCAGCTTTATCTCCCCCTTTACGAGCCGGTTGTGCTGGTAGAAGTCCTCGACCCACTGCTTGTAAGCAGCCCCGGGCATCGGAATCGGGTCGTTGGCCCACTTGTTCATCGCCATCCAGGAGTTCATCGGCTTGTCGTTGAGGATCAGGTCCCACATCATCATGTAGGAGCCGATGTAGTTTGTGATGGGGTTGAGCATGGCGGTCCCCGCGTAGGCGAAGTCCGCCGGCAGCGAGCCGTAGCTGTTCACGATAACGTCGGGGTCGTGGTTTTTTTCGTCGAACCACAGCCCGTAGAGCTTGCTGTTCTCCGGCGAGCAATCCACGGGGGTGGCGAGCAGGATCAGGTTCTTCAACCCCTCCGGGAAGAGCGAGGAGTACATGAGGGCTTTGCAACCGCCCTGGCAGTACCCGAAGAGCGTGAGCTCGTCCTGGCGAGAGTTCCTCAAGACCTTCTTCACCGCCCGCGGCATGTAGTCGAGGACCAGGTCCTCGAACGACATGTCGTCGTCCTCGGGACCGGGGATGCCCCAGTCGAGCAGATACACGTCGAAGCCCTCGTCCACGAGAAACTCGATAAAGGAGTTCCCCGGCACCAGATCCAGGCAGTACGAGCGGTTGAGCAGCGCGTAGATAAACAGGATCGGCACCCGATGCTTTTTCTCGCGGCCGGGCTCGTAGTGGTAGAGCTTGGCCTTATTTCTGGACCAGACGACCTCCTTCGGGGTCTGGCCGGTGTTGACCTTCGCTCCCTCGGCGAGGATCCTGACCCCCCTGGCGTACTTGTCGAACAGGTTCTCGCCGTCCGTGGGGGCGGCAGTTCTCTCGACCATCTATTTCTTCCCTTTCCTGCGGGGGTCGCCCTTCTTCCCGGATTGGGGTCGGGCCGCATCGTCCGCCTCGGCGTCGTCGTTCGTGGCGGTATCGAGAGCCGCCAGGAGACGGTCCAGTTTCTCCTCGACCCGGGCGAGGTCGGAGCGGCTGTCGTCGAGCTTCTGCTCCAGCCCCTCGATGCGTCCTTCGAGGGCACCCACGGTCTCGGCGGTGGCCGGCCTGGCCTGGCCGTCCTCGAAGTCTTCGAACGCCTCCTCCAGCCGGTCCAGCTTGCCCTCCATGCCCACGACCAGCCGGGCCATCCGGGTATTGTCCGAGCGGGTGGAGAGCCGGAGGGTGTCGCCGAAGTATCGCTCGGCGGCACCGTGGAGGACGGTCTCCAGGGTCGCGTAGTTCTCCAGCAGGCGGCGCTGGTCGGCGAGGAACGTCTCGTTCTCCAGAATCTCCCGGATCATCTTCGACAGCGGCCCGTTGGTGGCGTTGTACAACCTCGTGTAGAAGTCCAGCGGGTCGGTCGGGATCCTGCCATCCTCGAAAATCTGCCTCGGGACCTCTCGCGCCATCTCCGCCCATTGCGGCGCGAACCCCACGAGGAGCGACGCGTACTCGCCGTACCTGCGCCACACGTCGGTCGTCGCTTCGACCCACTGCGTCCAGAACTCTCCGGGGGGAGAAGCTCCTCCCGGCGGATTCCGAGCCTCCTCCTGAAAGCCGCTGGACCACTGACGGTAGAGGCCGAAGGGGTCCATCAAGGCCTCCGCGTCGCCCCCCAGCACGCCGGACCACACCCTGGAGCTCGCTTCCAACCACTGCGTCCAGAGCCCTGTCGGGTCTAGGTTGACCTGGGGCCTCGTTTCCGACATCCTCAACGCTCCCTTCGCACGCTCAAACCTGACATCTCCCTCGACGGCCCGCCGTTATCGGGCGTGCCCCCCGCGCGTCGGGCGCGAGGGGCACGAGATGGTGCGGACAGAACCTCCTCCTAACGGGTCGCCGGGCCCCGCTCGCTCCCGACGGGCTCAGAGGCGCCGCGCGAGGCCTCCACGTCGTCCACGTCGGTCTGGTAGGTCTCCGTCAGCAAGAAGACCGAGACAAGCGTGACGACGCAAGTGATCGCCATGTAGACGGAGATCGCGAACGAGGAGCCGAACCTCGCCAGCAGGGCGGTGGCGATAATCGGGGCGAGGGCGCCGCCAAAGATCGAACCGATCTGGTAGCCCAGGGAGGCCCCCGAGTAGCGGACCTTCGTGCTGAAGATCTCCGAGTAGAACGCCGCCTGCGGGCCGTACATCATGCTCAGAAACCCCTGTCCGACGACGAGGGCGAGCGTTATAAGCCAGAAAGACTCCGTGTTGACCAGCGGCCAGAAGGCGAAGGACCAGATCCCCAGGAGCGCCGCACCCGCCATGTAGATGCCGCGCCGACCATACTTGTCGGAGATGGCGGAGAAGAAGAGCAGCGCCGGAATCTGGAAGACGCTTGCTATGAGGACGGCGAAGAGTACCGTGCTCTGGTCCATGCCCAGGATCTCCGGGTTCGTCGCGTAGGCGATGATGAACGCGATGAAGATGTAGAAGTTGGCGTTGATCGAGACGAACGCCCCGGCGGCGAGCGCGATCTGCTTGGGGTAGGTCTTGAACGCCTCTATGACCGGTGAGCCCTGGCGCTCCGCGGCCATCTCCGCCCGGACCGCCTCGACGCTCATGCCCCGCTCCTCGGCCGTGCGCCGGACGGTCTCCTCTTCCCGACGCTCCTTGACCTCCTGGAGGTGGCGGAAGGCGGGCGTGTCCTCCAGCTTGAGTTGGATGTACAGTCCGACCCCCACGAGCGCGAGGCTCAGGAGGAACGGTATCCGCCAGCCGTATGCCTGGAAGAAATTGGGCGCGACGGCCGCGGTGACCGCCAGGAAGATCAGGTTGGCGAGGATGACCCCCACGGGGACGCCTACCTGGGCGAAACTCCCATAAAAGCCGCGCTTATCGTTCGGAGCACTCTCGGTCGCGAGCAATACGGCCCCGCCCCACTGCCCGCCGACGGCGAGTCCCTGAACGAAACGTAGGAGAATGAGTAGCAACGGTGCCAGCCAACCGATGGTGGAGTAAGGTGGCAGAAGACCTATGAGGGTGGTCGCGATCCCCATCATCAACAGCGCCGTAACGAGAGCTTTCTTGCGCCCGGCCTTATCGCCGAAGTGTCCGAAAATCGCCCCGCCGATAGGACGGGCGATAAACGCGACCGCAAAGGTGGCGAAAGAGGCGAGCGTCGCCACCAACGGCGGCAGGTTTCCCGAGAAGAATAGCGTAGGGAAGACCAGTGCCGCCGCTGTTCCGTAAATAAAGAAGTCGTACCACTCGATGCTAGATCCGGCCAGGCTCGTCAAGGCCACCTTCATGATGGAGCTCTCTGGCGCCTGTGCCCCCGTGCTGGCGCTAGCCATGCATACCTCCCATTACCGCTCCTTCCCTAATTCCGTCTCGCGGTTGGGATGCCCTGCCCAGCTTTCGCTGCCATCTCCAGTGGCGCCCGTGCGGGTGCATCCCTTTCCCCTTTCACCGGGCAGGTTATTGTCTGCCCGGCCTCGCGTCAAATGTGCCGGACCGTTTACCCCCCGAGCTTCCCGGCGAGACCGACGAAGTCGTCGAGCACCCCGGGGTTGGCGAGGGAGTCGCGGCTCGCCGCCTTCTCGGCGGGGGTGCCGGAGAGGATCTTCTTTACCGGAACCTCCAGCTTCTTGCCGTTGAGGGTCCTCGGGATCTCCTCGACCGCCAGGATCTCGTCCGGCACGTGTCGAGGCGAGCAGTTCTCCCGGATGCTCCCCTTTATCTTATTGACCAGCCCATCGTCCAGCTCTGCGTTCTCCTGAAGGACGACGAAAAGTGGCATGTAGGCCGAGCCGTCGGGCTTGTGCAGATCGACGACGAGGGAGTCGGCGACCTCGGGGACGGCCTCGACGGCACGGTAGATCTCGGCGGTCCCCATCCTCACCCCGCCCCGGTTTATCGTCGAGTCGCTGCGACCGTAGATCACGCAGGAGCCGTCGGGCTTTATCTTGATCCAATCGCCGTGACGCCACACCCCGGGGTACATATCGAAGTAGCTCTCCCTGTAACGCTCCCCGTCCGGATCGTTCCACAGGTAGATCGGCATCGAGGGCATCGGCTCGGTGATGACGAGCTCCCCGACCTCGTCGATAAGGGGGTTCCCTGCCTCGTCGAATGCTTCGACCTTCGCCCCGAGCGAACGGCACTGAAGCTCCCCGCTCCTTACCGGCAAGAGCGGGCACCCGCCGACGAAGGCGGTACAGAGGTCCGTCCCACCGCTCGTCGAGAACAGCCAGACGTCCCCCCTGACGTGCCCGTACACCCAGTCGAAGCCCTCGGGGGGCAGGGGCGAGCCCGTGGAGCCGATGCTCTCCAGCGCGGAGAGGTCGAAGTCTCTCCCGGGCTCTATGCCGGCCTTCATGCAGCTCGTCAGGTAGCCGGCGCTGGTGCCGAAGCAGGTCATCCCGGTCTCCTGGGCGAACTCCCAGAGGGAGTTCATGTTCGGGTAGCCGGGGTTGCCGTCGTAGAGCAGGATCGTGGCGCCCGAGAGGAGCCCCCCCACCGTGAAGTTCCACATCATCCAGCCCGTCGTGGTGAACCAGAACAGACGGCTCCTCGGGCCCAGGTTGGCGTGCAGCGCGAGCTTCTTGAGCTGCTCGATCAGGATGCCGCCCTGACTCTGCACGATCGCCTTCGGGAGTCCCGTCGTCCCGGACGAGTAGAGCACCCACAAAGGATGGTCGAACGGCACCTGCTCGAAGGTAAGCTCCGACCCCTCGTTGCCGGAGACGAGATCGTCCCAGGGGACCACGTCGCGCAACGCCCCGACTTCCGGGTCCTCCTTGAGATAAGGCACGACTACGGTCTTCTCCAGCGAGGGCATCTCGCGCTGAAGCCGCGCCACGACCTCCGTCCGATCGTACTCCTTGCCGCCGTAGCTGTAACCGTCCACGGCGAACAGGACCTTCGGCTCGATCTGCGCGAAGCGGTCCACCACGCTCCCGGGCCCGAAGTCCGGCGAGCAGCTCGACCAGACGGCCCCTATGGAGGCGGTGGCGAGAAAGGCCACCGCAGCCTCCGGGGAGTTCGGCACGTACGCCACCACCCTGTCCCCGCGTCCGACGCCCAGAGATTTAAGGCCCGCCGCCACCGCCGCGACCTTCTCTCTGAGCTCGCGCCAGGAGAGCTCACCCAGAGGCCTCATCTCCGAGCGGTACATGATCGCCGGCTCGTCAGGACGTGTGTCGGCGTGCCTGAGGGCGTGCTGGGCATAGTTGAGCTCGGCGCCCTCGAACCACTCCGCCCCCGGCATCTTCCGCTCGCCGAGCACCCGCATGTAAGGCTTCGACGCCTCGACGCCGCAGTACTCCCAGATCGAGGCCCAGAACGCCTCGAGCTCCGTCACCGACCACTCCCACAGCTCCTCGTAGTTCTCGAAGGAGAGGCCTTTCTCCTCCGAGAGCCAGCGCATGTAGGCCGTGATGCTGGCGTTCTCCTTGAACTCTTCGGTTGGCTCCCAGAGGAGGGTGCCCTCTGCCGCTTCGGTCATGCTTTCTTCCTTTCCCCTAGTCTCACCGGTGCCGCGGTGGCCTCGAAGCGCTCCCCCCTACCACTGAGCGGTCGCGGCACCGTCCATGGTCAGGGAGGCTCCCGTGATAAACGATGCCTCGGGCGCGCAGAGGAACGCAACGAGCTCGGCCACCTCCTCGGGCTCGACGAGGCGCTTTATCGCCGGGCCCGTGAGCATGACCTTCTCGATGACCTCGCCCTCGGAGATGCCGCGCGTCCGGGCTTGGTCGGCGATCTGGCCCTCCACCAGGGGCGTCCTCACGTAGGCCGGGCAGATGCAGTTGGAGGTCACCCCGTGCGGCCCGCCCTCCAGCGCGATCACCTTGTTCAGCCCCTCCAGCCCGTGCTTGGCCGAGATGTAAGCCGCCTTGTACGGAGAGGCCCGAAGCCCGTGCACGCTCGAAATGTTGACGACACGCCCCCAGCCCTTCTCGTACATGTGGGGAAGCGCCTTCTGCACGATCCTGAACGGCGCCTCGAGCATAACCTTGAGGATCGTCGAAAACTTCTCGGGCGGGAACTCCTCGATCGCCGCCACGTGTTGCAGCCCCGCGTTGTTTACCACGACGTCGGCCTCGACCCGCAATGCATCCAGCGCCGCGTAATCCGAGAGGTCGGCCTCAACCGCCTCGCCGCCGATCCCGTCGGCCACCTCCCGCGCCGCCTCGCCGTTGAGGTCCAGCACCGTCACGACAGCGCCCGCCCTCGCCAACCGCTCGGCGCACGCCCGGCCGATCCCGCTCGCCGCCCCGGTGACCAGGGCGCTCCGCCCCGTCAGGTCCAGGTTGACGGCGGTGGTCCCCGGCTTCACAAAGGACTCGCCCATTGCCCTCCCGTTCTTGGATGAACCGTTGGTCTGCATCGCTTCCCCACTCGTAAAAAATAGCATAAGTCATGCCCCCGGCGGGCGACGGAACGCGGCGCCCCCGCCGACGAGCAGCGGTGACGCCGTGTTCTTCCTCCCTGGGCGAAGGGCTCTCGCGGATCTCCCCCGGCCCGCAGAAGCCCTTCGCCCGAAGTTCTCTACTCCGTCGCCGGTGCTCCCCTGCTCGCGGTCGCCTCGCGAGGCTGTTCGGCCTCCGGGCCGTCGTCGCTCTGATAAGTCTCCGACGCGACGTAGACCGCCAGGAGGGTCAGCAGGCAGAGCCCGATCATGTATAGCGCGATCGGCCAGAAGCTCCCGGCCCAGGACAGCAGCGCCACCGCGATAAACGGCGAGAGCCCACCGGCCAGCACCGAGGCCAACTGGTACCCAACGGAGGCGCCTGAGTACCGGACGCGGGCGCCGAAGAGCTCCGAGAAGAACGCCGCCTGCGGGCCGTACATCGCGGCGTGGCCGATGATGCCTATGACGACGCCTAGGTAGATCAAGGGCGCCGACCCCGAATCGAGCATC
>JADDPR010000070.1:0-493 GCA_016781775.1 Rubrobacter sp.
CCCGGTAGACGGCCTGCGAGGAGGCGACGACCACCTTGCGAACGGGCAGGTTGTCGTCGCGGATGGTCTCAAGGAGGCGAGCGGTCCCCAGGCTGTTGACCTCTACGTACTTGCCCATCTGCGGCATGTAACCCCCGTAGGCCGCCTGGTGGAAGACCACGTCCACCCCCTCCAGGGCCGCCCGCACCGCCTCCACGTCCCGTACGTCGGCGCGGACGAACTCGGACTCCTCCGGCACCCAGAGGGGCCTGCCGTTACGGTGCGTCTGGGGTTCGAGGTTGTCGAGCACCCGCACGGCGTAGCCCTCGCTCAGGAGCAGGTCCGTGAGATGCGAACCGATCAGGCCCGCTCCTCCGGTCACCAGCGCGCGCTCCTTCCGTCTCACCCTTCGCCTCCGGCTCGACCGGCGCCGGGGGCGCCGTTGCCGTTCGGTCCTGCCTCGCCGGCGTCTCCCCCCGCGGGGCCGGCAGTGCCGCTCCGCTCGCGGTCGGCG
>JADDPR010000070.1:530-1828 GCA_016781775.1 Rubrobacter sp.
ACACCGCCGCGACGGCGGATGCCAGCAAGACCAACAGGGCTATCGTGTAAGGTTCCAACTCGGTCGCCTCCTCTCCGTACGGGTAGGCCGGGTCCTCACGTGAAGGCCAGGAGCAGGCGTCCGACGCGGCTTCCGCGGTCCTTGAGAACCTCAAGACGCGGCCGCAAGATCCGGTCCAGGCCGAAGTAGCGTCCCGGGGCGAGGCCGAACAGCACGACCGAGAGCAGCACCATGAGGATGTAGCTCCACTCCCACTCGTCGGGGGTGTGGGCCAGGCCGACGGTCAGCTGCAAGGACATGCCGATGGCGACCAGCGCGCCCAGGCGGCTCATGAACCCCAAAGTGAGGGTGAGGAAGATGAACGCCTCGGTGGCGAAGATGATCCAGCCGAACCAGCGGATGTTGGCCTGCACGACGTTCTCGACGAAGACTGCGTTCAGGCTCGACGCCCACCCCATGGGGACGCCGACCTCGGGGCCGGGCGTAGTAGGCACGATGTCGGCCTGGAGGAGCTCGTGCGGCTCGTCGGCGTAGCGGACCTCCTTGCCGACCCAGGTGCACAGCCCGCGCGACTCGAAGTCCGGCGCGCAGTTGAAGTCGGGCGGCACCTTCCACCACAGCTGCGTGAAGAAGAGGTAGCCGAGGCCGATGCTCGCTATCGCGACGGCCATGACGAGCAGCACCCTCTCGAACCTCGAAGAGGGGTAGATACCGTCCGTTGGCCCGCGACCCCCCGTGGGACTATTGCTCGTCATGCGCCGACGCTCCTCTCCCCTCGCTGCCGAGGATGACCGGGGCCGCGCCGCTGCGGTCCCGAGGTACTACGACAGACCGCACGGGACGCCGAACCCTTACCTCTCGCCCGGGATTTTCGAAGCCCCGTCGCCACCGTTCGCCGACGGCTTCGCCCGCTCCGATCCGGCCATCCAGCGCCTCGCGGCGGCGCCGATCACGCGGAGCGCGTCGGTCGTGCCGCTCGCCTCGCCCTTCTCGAAGTCGCCCTCGATGCTCGCCATCTGGTTTGTAACGTGCGCGAAGCACACAACCGGGTTCCCCGTCGCCCGCGCGAAGGCGTAGAGGGCCGCCGCCTCAATCTCGACCGCCATGATACCGGCCGAGCGGTGGCGTTCGATCTCCGCCGCCGTCTCCCGGAAAGGGGCGTCAGTCGTCCAGACGGAGCCTCGGGCTACCGGCGGGGCGGAGTCGTCGAAGACGCCCCGGAGCATCTCTCCAAGCTCGGGGCGCAGTTCGGCGTACGGCGGGTGGGGCGGCGCGTAGTGGTAGCTCGTGCCCTCGTC
>JADDPR010000069.1 GCA_016781775.1 Rubrobacter sp.
CACTGGTGGCCGGATGCCGCCTGAGAAGCGAGCCTGTTCAAACGGACTTGGTAGCCGAGAAGAGGTACCTCCGGAAGGGCGGAGGGGTCGTGTGGAGCCAGCTTGCCGTTGCCCTGGTGCGGGGCAAAGACGGGCGGCCCCTGCACTCCGTGGCGATCATGCAGGACATAACCGAGCGCAAGCGCGTCGAGGAGGCTCTGGCGCGGGAGGTCCGGGCGAAGAGCGAGTTTCTGGCCGACGTCTCGCACGAGTTGAGGACGCCTTTGACCGTTATCCGGGGCAACGCCGAGGTCGGTCTGCAGCTCGGGCAGGGATGGGCGCACGCCGATCTTCTCGGGGAGATCGTCGAGGAATCGGGGATGATGTCGCGGATGGTCGAGGACCTGCTGTTCCTGGCCCGCTCCGACTCCGATTCGTTACCTTTGATCATGGAGACCATCCCGGTTCCGTGGCTCCTAAAGGCTTTGGCGAGACGTGCGCAAGCCCTAACTCGCGAGCACGACGCTTCTTTGCAGACCGCGTTGAGTGGCCAGGGGAGCGTGAGGTGTGACGTGGAGCGGATCGAGCAGGCCGTACTCGTTCTCGTCGATAACGCGGTCAAGTACGGCCCGCCGGGGGAGCAGATATCCTTGTCTTCTTCTACGCGCCCGGGCGAGCTGCTGATCGAGGTCGCCGACCGGGGACCCGACATCCCCCCGGAAGAGTTGCCGCGCATCTTCGAACGCTTCTACCGCTGCGATAACTCGTCGGAGGAGCCGGGCTCGGGTCTGGGGCTTCCCATAGCCGAGGCCATCGTGAAAAGGCACGGCGGTCGCATGAAGGCCGAGGGCGAAGTGGGCCAGGGGACCCGGGTGTCCCTCCACCTCCCGTTGACTAACGGCCTATAGCCAAGCGACTTCTAATAAGCCCCTGCGGCCCTAGCCCATCTTTGGGTGCATCCCGCTGAGCTACCTCATTGGCCGCAGCGATCGATGTTCCTCGTGCTGCCCCGACGTAGCGCTGTGAAGTTGTTCTACGTAGGACAAGGATCCTCTTGTGGCCGAAGAGACGTACGCCTACTCTTGTCCTGATCCCTCCGCAGAGGAGGCTATCCTTCCTGCCTCCTTAGCGGCCCGATAAGGACCGTATATAAAGCCTGGGAGGATCTCCGAGTCTATCGTGTGGAGGCGTGAGCTACGACGCTTTGGATGAGAAATGCCTCCTCCGCGAGGTTCCCGCCACATCCTACGTGGCGCTGTTCGGCGGGGAAAAGGGAAGAGGCCTATTACCGTCAGCCCGTCGGTGGTGCGGCCAGTGTCGTTGTAAGGGTTCGTCCGTACAGCGGGTTCGCCGACTGGCGTTCTTCGGCTCGGAGAATTCGAGCTTGCCGGACTTATCGCCGTCCCGGCGGACACGCTGCAGCTGCCGGTTCACTCGAAGGGAGCCAGCGTCGAGGTCGACGTCCGACCACTTTAGCCCGAGCGCCTCTCCTTGCCGGAACCCGGCCATGAGGCAGAGGGTGTAAAGGGCCTCGTAGCGATCGTCCTTTGCGGCTTCGAGGAACGCCCGTGCTTGCTGCGCATCGAGGGGCTCTCTTTCCTGCTACCGAACCTTGGGCCAGGGACCGGCGATCGCGGGCCTAAATCATGCTGCAGGGGTCGCATCTTCAGTGCGTAGACGACACGGGTGAGGAAGATCTTCCCGTTGCTCGGCGCCGGGATACCGATTGTCGCTCACCATATGACGATAATCGTGTTCCGGCGCCGACTCTCCTGCTTAGCGAGCGGGTGGTGCCACCTCAGCAGGCGAGGTGCCAGAGGACGTTACGAGGTTGCGCATTTCCCGT
>JADDPR010000573.1 GCA_016781775.1 Rubrobacter sp.
CGCGCCGAGCGCCTCCAAGCCGTACATCTCCCGATCGAACAGCCTGGCCTTGAAGATGGGAAGCGCCGAGAAGGCCTCCTCTATGCTCGCGAGGTGCCGCGCCTGCGCCTCACGCCATCCCTCGAAGTAGGGATCCGAAACCGAGTCCGGGAGCAAGCGATTGACGACAACCGCATCGACCGAGTAATCGTAGAGGTTGAGGTACGTGTAGGCCCTTCGCGATTCGGCGACGACCATCTTCTCGGCATTAGTCACAAGCCGCACCGAGGTCTTCTCGGGATCGGTCAGGACCTCGCCCACGCCAGCCACGGAATCGTAGAATCGCTGCACGGCCCCGAAGAAGCTGTCCTCGGGGAGCGGCGGGAGGGCGTTTGTCCTGGCCCGTCTGGCAAACGGACGGACGAGCTTCGCCGCGCGCCGCTGCACGGGGAAGACCTTCTCGACGTACCATCCCATCTGCTCCGGCAGGCTCAAGAGCCGCAGCGTCTCCCCCGTGGGGGCGGCGTCGACGATTAGGGCGTCGTACAGCCCCTCCTCGTGGTGCCTCCGAACCATGAGGAGGCCGAAGAGTTCGTCCATGCCGGGGAGCATCGCCAGCTCCTCGGCGGCGAGGGCCTCTGCCCCCTGCCACTCGAAAAAGGTGGTCATGTACTCTTGGATCTCCGCCCAGTGCTCCTGAATCATGGTTGCCTGATCCATCTCCTGCGCGAAGAGCCCTCTCGCCATCTGCTTCGGCTCCGGACCTACCAACTCGTCGAACGCATCCGAGAGCGAGTGCGCGGGATCGGTGCTCATAACGAGAACCCTCTTACCCGACCGCGCGGCCTTGAGAGCCGTCGCAGCCGCCACACTCGTCTTCCCTACGCCGCCCTTACCGGTGTAGAGGACGGTCCTCAAGCGGCGAGCGGGGCATCCGGCGGAGGCGCCGGCACCTCGGTAACCCCCATAAGGAGGGCGAGAGAGACCGCCAGGGCGACGTACACGAGCCCGACAGCGAAGCGGTGACGCGGCTCTATCTTGTGGTAAGCCTGCCCCTCCGGCGTGTTGCGCGTCCGCCAACGCCGCCAAAGCTCCGGCCCTCCAAAGAAGAGGACGATCACGATAAACAGCGGGCTAACGGCCGACGTCAGCATAAGGGCGACCATAAGCCCGACCCCGAGAATCCAGAACGCCGGCGAGAGCACACCTATAGCCCGTCCGCCATCCAGCGGCAGTACGGGCAGCAAGTTGATCAGGTTCAAAAAGAACCCGACGTACGCCAGCGCCAAAAACACCGGCTCCTGCGTCCAGGCATAAAGCCCGAGCACCCCAAGGCCCCCCAGCGTACCGAGCACGGGCCCTGCGAGCCCCACGCGTGCCTCGACGAGGGCATTCTTCGGCATCTGCTTCATCGCGACGAACGCCCCGAGGAACGGCACGAACATCGGCGCCGACGCGGGTATTCCCTCGCGCCTGAGCTGCAGCACGTGCCCCATCTCGTGCACCCAGATAAGGGCCACGAGGCCCGCCGCAAACCACAGCGGGAAGAGCAAAGCGTAAGCCCCGATGCTCAACAGCGCCGTCAGCGCCGTTCCGACGAACTTCACCTTGAGCAGGGCGAACAAAACAAACTTGAACTTCGCCAGCAAAAACCCGATCGCCGCGAGGGGAGCCAGAAGACGTTTGACCGTCTTCCAGACCCCTCCCTCGGGTCTTATGGGTTCGTAGCTCGGTGGCTCCGAGCGCTCCCCGGTGTCGCTCCGGAAAACCGGCTCCGTGTCCCGGGCTTCATCTTCCCGGTGAGAATAACGATCCATATTGGGATTATACCGC
>JADDPR010000549.1 GCA_016781775.1 Rubrobacter sp.
ACAAAGCCGCCCCTCGCGCCCCGTGGGTGCTAGACGCCGCGCCGAAGGGACTCCCGGTGTTCGACGGCGCGCTCGACGTAGGATCGGGCGCCGCGCGCGATGTCCTCCGTCTGCTCCTCCGTCACCTCCTTGACCCTCTTGGCAGGCACGCCGACGATGAGGCTTCGGGGCGGGTACTGGCGCCCCTCGGGCACCATCGCCCCCGCGGCGACGATGGAGCCCTCGCCTATCTTCGCCCCGGTTAGAACGGTCGCGTTCATGCCGACGAGGCAGCGGTCCCCGATCTCGCATCCGTGGACGACCGCGGCGTGACCGACCACGCAATCGTCCCCTATGGAGACGGGAAATCCCGCGTCCATGTGGAGCACGGCGTTGTCCTGGATGCTCGTGCGGGCGCCGATGCGGATCTCGTCGAGGTCGCCGCGCAGCACCGCCCCGTACCAGATGCTCGACTCCTCGCCCACCCGCACCTTCCCGACGACGCGTGCCCCCGGCGCAACAAAGGCAGAAGGATGAACCTCCGGCAGCCGGTCGCCGTACGGAAATACGTTAGCTCTCTCGGTCATCTCGCCTCTCTCGTGGAACCTTCATGGGCATAGGGTCCGGGGCGCGACGCCCGGGCCCCGGCGCCAAAGTTACCGGGAGGGCACGAGGGGCGCAAGAAGAGCGGCCCCGTCGCGCCCTTTAGCGAGAGGACGGCGTCCGTTCCGGGAACCTGCGCGGGGCTACCCGTCCAGGAAACGGGTCACGACCTCCGCGAAGCGCTCCGGGCATTCGGCTTGCGTCAGGTGCCCGCATCCGGGCAGGACCTCCAGGCGCCCGTGTTTGAGCCGGGAGGCAGCGTCGTGGGCGTGGCGTAGGGGCACGACCCTGTCCGACCCGCCCCAGACGACGAGCGTCGGCACCTCCAGGCGGGGTAGCTGGTCCAGCAGGATCTCGCCCTCCCGCTGGCCGACGGGGCTAACGTGGGCGCGCAGGGCGGCCAGCGTAGTCTCCATGAAGCCGTTCGAGAGGCCTAGCCGGCACTGCTCCGCCAACCATTCCGGCGGGGCCAAGGCGGGGATGGCGAAGAGGAGCGTCGCCCTCGCCAGGGACCGCTGCACCGCGCCAACGGGGGTCTTGGCCCAGTAGATCGCCGCCTCGCCGAGACCGGGGAGCGTCGCCGAGGAGAGCACCGGGGTGACCTCCCGTCCGAGCCCCGCGCTGTCGACCAGGCCCAGGGCGTCGACCCGGTCCGGACGGGAGAGCGCCAGACGCAGGGCCACGAGGCCGCCGAGCGAGTTCCCGACGACCGAGGCGCGCTCGATCCCCACGGCATCCATAAACTCCGCGACAAAGTCCGCGAGGGAGGCCGGGGAGTAACCCGCGTGGTCCCTGCGTTCGGGTTGCAGCAGGTCCGGGGCGTACACGGAGCGTCCACGCGCCGGGGCCTGCATCGCGCGGTTCCATTCGAGGGCACTCGTCCCGATCCCGTGCAACAACACGAGCGGCGGACCCTCCCCCGCCTTCATGTAGCGGGTAGACGACCCGCCGAACTCAATCCTGCGCTCTTCGATACTCAAGTTCGGGCCACACCCCTTCGCAAGACCTGCCGGGTGTCAACCCGCTCGGAATCTTCTTCGCTCACTCGTCGGGACCATCGTCGCCGGCGCGAAGGCGCCGGGCCGTGGTCCCGAACACAACGCGAAGGTTCCTACCCCCGGAGGCTAGACCTCTACCAGCACGGCGTCGCCCTGCCCGCCGCCGGAGCAGATCGCCGCGAGGCCCCTGCCACCGCCCCTGCGCTTCAGCTCGTACATCAGCGTCATCAGGATGCGGGCGCCGGAGGCCCCAATCGGGTGCCCCAGGGCCACCGCGCCGCCGTTGACGTTCACGATCTCCTCGGAGACGCCGAGGATCCTGGCGGAGTTGATCGCAACGGCGGCGAACGCCTCGTTGACCTCCACCAGATCGAGGTCGTCCGCCCCCCACCCGGCCTTCTCCAGCGCGAGCTTCCCCGCGTTGCCGGGGACGGTGTGCAGGTTCGCCGGCGCCTCGGCGACCTTCGCGTGCGCCACGATGGTCCCGAGGGGCTCCAGCCCGCGCCGCTCGGCGAAGCTCTCGCTCCCGAGCACCAGCGCCGCGGCGCCGTCCGTCACCCCGGGCGCGTTGCCCGCGGTCACGGTTCCGCCCTCGTCCAGGGGCTTGAGCGCGGCGAGCTTCTCGAGGGTGGTGTCGCGCCGGACGGGCTCGTCCGTCTGCACGTAGGTGGTCTGGCCCTTCTTGCCTGGTACCTTGACGCCCACGATCTCCTCGCCGAGCCGTCCCTCGGCGCCGACGGCCCTTTGGTGGCTCCGGTAGCTCCACCCATCCTGCTCCTCGCGCGAGATGCCGCTCTCCCTCGCCCCGTCGTTGCCGAAGCGGACCATGTTCACGCCCTCGAAGGCGTCGAGCAGCCCGTCGTGCATCATCGCGTCACGGGCGGTCGTGTCGCCCATCCTCGCCCCCCACCTCGTGTTCGGCAGGAGGTACGGGCAGTTCGACATGCTCTCCATCCCGCCAGCGAGGACGACCTCGTAGTCGCCGCAACGTATCAGGGTCTCGGCGAGCGTCGCGCTCCGTATCCCCGAGGCGCAGACCTGGTTGAGGGTCTCGGTCGTCAGGGAGAACGGCAGGCCCGCGTGGAAGTTCGCCTGGCGGCTCGGGATCTGCCCGACCCCGGCCTGCACCACCTGGCCGAAGATCGAATGCCCTATCTCCTCGTCCTCGACCCCGGACCTCGCAACCGCCTCCCTCACGGCCACCCCGCCCAGAGCCGTAGCACCCAACGCAGAGAGCGCCCCGCCAAACCTCCCGAACGGCGTCCGCGCCGCCCCCAGTACCACCGCACGCTCCACCGCTACGCCTCCTATGCTCTCGGGCTTTCGATTCTCCTGGAAAACCAAGTGTATATGAATAACATGGCCGTAAATCGTCCATCTAGTAAGATGCGGCACAGCAGACGCCTCTCTGGGGAAGAGGGGGCGATTTCAAGGAGGAGACATGGCGAACATCGGGGACTACGAGGCTACCTACAGGAGCTTCGACTGGGAGACGCCGGAGAGGTTCAACTTCGGGTGCGACGTGATCGATGCATGGGAAAGTGACCGTCCGGCCATGATCTGGCTGGGTGCGAACGGCGACGAGCGCCGCCTGACCTTCGGCGACCTCTCCCGATCCTCCAACCGCTTCGCCAACGCCCTGGGGGAGCTGGGCGTCGCCCGCGGCGACCGGGTGATGGTCCTCCTCGGCAAGGTGCCCGAGTGGCACGTCATCCTGATCGGGCTCCTGAAGCTCGGCGCGATCCCCATCCCCTGCGCCCCCCAACTCCGCTCCGGCGACCTCAAGTTCCGGGCCGAACACTCGGGAGCGGTCGCCATGATCTCCGGCCCCGAAGGCATCGAGGAGACCGAGAAGATCCGCGACGAGGTAGAGAACCTGCACCGCTTCGTCCTAGTCGGAGCAGAACGCGAGGGCTGGGAGTCCTACGAGAATCTGACGAACGCGGCCTCCGAAAGCTTCGAGGCCGAGGACACCGCGTCCGACGAGGGGGCCTTCCTCCTCTACACCTCCGGCACGACAAAGCACCCCAAGGGCGTCCTGCACACCCACGGTTACACGCACGCCAAGAGGATGCAGGCCCGGTACTGGCTGGACCTTCAGGAGGGCGACCGGCTCTGGTGCACCTCCGGGACGGGATGGGCGAAGAGCATCTGGAACGTCTTCCTCGGGCCGTGGAGCCTCGGGACCGAGCTCTTCGTCCACGAGGGCGGCTTCGCCCCCGCCGAGCGCCTGGACCTTATCCGCCGCCACGCCATCACCGTCCTCTGCCAGGCCCCGACCGAGTACCGCCTGCTCGCCAAGACCCCGGAGCTTCAGGCCGCGGACCTCTCCTCTCTACGCCACGCCGTCTCGGCCGGCGAGCCCCTGAACGCCCCCGTCATCGAGCGGTGGAAGGAGCTGCACGGGCTCACGATCTACGACGGCTACGGCCAGACCGAGAACACCCTGCTCGTCGGCAACTTCCCCGGCCTCGAGGTACGCCCCGGCTCGATGGGCAAGCCCTCCCCCGGCTGCGACGTGCGCATCCTCGACCCCGAGGGGGTCCCCTGCCCACCCGACGAGCCCGGCGACATCGCCCTCGTCCCGGACGTTCCCGTCCTCTTCAAGGAGTACTGGAAGGGACCCAACGAGACCGAAGGCGTTTACAGAAACGGCTACTACTTGACCGGCGACCGGGCGAGCCGGGACGAAGATGGGTACCTGTGGTTTATGGGCCGCGCCGACGACGTCATACTCTCCGCCGGCTACCGCATCGGGCCCTTCGAGGTCGAGAGCACCCTTATAGAGCACCCGGCCGTGGTGGAGAGCGCCGTCGTCCCCGCCCCCGACGAGGACCGCGGCTCCATCGTCAAGGCCTTCGTGGTCCTAGGTAAGGAGTACGAGCCCTCGGACGAGCTGGCCAAGGAGATACAGGACTTCTGCAAGGGGCAGACCGCCCCGTACAAGTACCCGCGCAAGATCGAGTTTATCGACGAGCTCCCGAAGACGACGAGCGGCAAGATCCGGCGCGTCGAGCTCCGCCAGCGTGAGGAAGCGCGAGTGAGGGGGTGACGGACCCCGCGAGCCTCGCCACCGAGGAGTACTGCTACCTCACCACGACGGGTAGGGTAACGGGCAGCCCGCACGAGATAGAGATCTGGTTCGCCCTCCGGGGCTCGACCCTCTACATGCTCTCCGGAGGCGGGGACCGCGCGGACTGGGTAAAGAACCTCCGCCAAAACCCGCGGGTCACGGTCCTTATAAACGGCGAAGCTTTCGAGGGCCGCGCCCGCGAATCCGCGGACGGCGAGGAGGACGACCTCACCCGCCGCCGCCTCGTCGAGAAGTACGAGAGGGTTCCGGGCCACCTCGCGGCCTGGCGCCGGAACGCCCTACCGATCGTCGTGGACCTGGATCGGGGAGGAACAGAAGCTCCTTGAACGCCTGCGTCGTAGGGGGACGTACATCGAGGCCTGACCTCCCAACCTAAACTGGGCCGCGTGAGAGGGACGAAAAAGCAAAACCTTCCAGAGAAGACCTGTCCCGTCTGCGGGCGCCCCTTCCGCTGGCGCAAGAAGTGGAAGGAAGATTGACACTCGGTCAGGTACTGCAGCGAGCGCTGCCGTTCGCGGGCGAAGGCGGCGAGGCGGAGCGGTCTAGGGGAGCCTTAGCAGGGCCGAGAGTTGGCGGAGACTCCCCGCCATTCTCGGGCCGTACCAGGTGAGCAGCTTCCCGTCGACGAGGTGGATGCGGTCCCCGTGCGCCGCCGGGATGTCCAGCGCGTAAAACTCCGCGAGGTCCTCGGCCGAGAAGGGGTAGGGTTCGTCGGGGAGCAAGACGACCTCGGGCTGGAAAGCTTCGATCTCTTCGGGAGAAACGATCGGATAGCGCGTGTGCGCCCCGCATACGTTCTCGCCGCCCGAGACCTCGATCACGTCGTGCACGTAGGTGTCAGACCCGACGCCCATGTACGGCCCCTTCCAGATGGGCACGAAGGTGCGGGGCCTCCTCACCGGCCTCGCCCGACGCAGACCCTCGTAGACCCGCTCTATCGGGCCTATCACCGCTTCGGCCCGCGGGGCCTCGACGATCCCGGCCAGCTTCTCGAGCATCTCCAACGCGTCCGCCACGGTCTCGGGCGCCCCCAGGAAGATCGGAACCCCCGCCGCCCGAAGCGCCTCGACGCTCTCCCGCGCGTTCTCCTCCCTCACCGCGACCACGAGGTCCGGCTCCAGGTCCAACACCCGCCCGACATCGACCTTCTTCGTGCCCCCGACCTTCTCGACCCCTCCCACGCAACGCGGGGGCTGGGTGCAGTACCGGGTCCTCCCGACGACCCGCTCCCCCACCCCGAAGGCGAAGAGCGCCTCCGTCAGGCTCGGGACCAGGCTGACTATCCTCCGCGGCGCCATTCGCAGAGCATAACCCGCCCCGGCGCGAAATACGGCCAGACCGAAAGTGTTACCGACGCGTAAGGCATGTGTAACCATTCTGTTACGTACATTATTTAGTATCTTGCGCCGAAGGAGCCGGCGCGAAACGGTGAAATGCTCCCGTAGCGGATCCCCCGGGATGGGACGGCGCCACGATCGAGGTGGGAAGGAGACGGTGATGGCGAAGAGGTTGGCGGTCTTGATGGGAGCGCTGGCGTTGCTGGTCCTCGCGGTCGATCTCCCGCGGGCGGTGGCGCAGCAGGCGCAGTACGGGGGCGAGGAGGTCTCGGCGACGGGTTACCTCTCGCCGGTTTCCCCCCCGGGCGCCTACAGCCATCTGCTCAACGACGAGGCGACGGGGCGGCAGTACCTCGTCAGGAGCGGGGCGCTAGACCTCGGAGCTTACGACGACGGCCAGAAGGTCACGGTCTCCGGCACGGTCGTCTCCGGCGGGGGCGAGGAGCCCGTGCTCGAGGTGACGAACATCGAGGAGCCGTCAAATACCGGGGAGCCGGGCGCAGCCGCCACGCTCTCCTTCGAGCTCGCCGTCGAGGGCGAGCCCCGCACGGACGCCACCTTCTTCGGCAACGTCCTGACCGGCGAGGGCGGGCCGGGGATCTTCGTGCCGCTCAAGGATCCGGACGGCGACGGCGTCTACACCGGCTCCACGGCCATCCGCGACAGGTTCCCGCCCGGGCTCAGGCCCCTGCCGCCGGACGCCGAGCCTCTGGCGTTCCCCGTCCGGATCGTGCAGGGCACCGGGACGAACTCCAACGCGGAGGGCGAGATTCCCGGCAAGCCTATGACTGTGCTGCATGACTTCGGCGCGTCACCGTTGCAGGAGGAGAACGCATTCTCGACGAGCTTCCTCTTCGGAGGCTTCGAGGGCGATACGAGCGTGGGCGAGGCCACGACGATCGACGAGGGCGACCCCGCGGAGGGCGAGGACCTCAACGGGGACGGCGTCGTGGACGAGGCCGACGGCGAGTTCGCCGCCCAGACCAGCGACGCGGCCGCCGAGTCCGGCCCCGAAGGACGCACGCTCCCCAACACTGGCGGCCTTGCCCTCGTCGTGCTCCTGGCCGGCGCGCTCCTCGCGAGCGGCGGCTTCCTGGTGCGCCACGCGCTTCGCTGAACGGTTCCTGCGGTAGCCGGGCCGGTCCTCATTGGGCCGGCCCTTTTTCCTTGCCTCGGGGGACGATTCGGGGATTGATGCCATAGAATCAGGGCGGACCGTGGCTGGTTTCTCGCGCGTGGCCCT
>JADDPR010000530.1 GCA_016781775.1 Rubrobacter sp.
TAGGCAACCCTGCAAGAACGCATACGAACGTGCTTGTTGTCACGCCTCGAAGTAAAGTAAATTACTTGAAGGCCCGTTTGGGTGACCGAAGAGGCCCAGGGTAGGGACCGGAAGAAGGGGAGAGAAGATGGGGACTAACGGCGGGTTCATGACCGCGGTGTTCGCTGCGCCGGGGCGGTACGTTCAGGGGAGGGACGCCGTCCGGAGGCTCGGGGAAGAGCTGGAGCAGTTGCAATCGGAGAAGCCCCTGATCCTGCGCGACGCCGTGGTCGAGGAGATCATGGGGGACACCCTCGAGAGTCCGAAGGGGGCGTTCTACGTGGACTTCGGGGGCGAATGCTCCCCGGAGGAGATAGATCGGGTGGCCGAGGAAGCCCGCAGCGGGGGCGCGGACGCCGTCGTGGGCATCGGGGGCGGGAAGACCATGGACACGGCCAAGGCGGTGGCGCACCCGGCGGGGCTGCCGCTGGTCATCGTGCCGACCATCGCCTCGACCGACGCCCCGACGAGTTCGCTGTCGGTCGTCTACGACGAGGACGGCGCCTTCAAGGAGTACCGCTTCTTCGGGCGTAACCCGGACGCGGTCGTGGTGGACACGACCGTCATCGCCCGAGCCCCGGTGCGGTTCCTCGTGGCCGGGATGGGCGACGGCCTCAGTACGTACTTCGAGGCCGACGCCTCCTCCCGGACCCGCAAGCGGGCCATGGCCGGCGGCGGCCCGACGATCGCGGCCCTCGCGCTGGCCCGGCTCTGCTACGATACGCTGCTCGAGCACGGCCTCGCCGCCAGGCTCGCCGTCGAGCAGGGGGCCGTGACCCCCGCGGTGGAGAAGGTGGTGGAGGCGAACACGCTGCTCTCGGGGCTCGGGTTCGAGTCCGGCGGGCTGGCGGCCGCCCATTCCATACACAACGGCCTTACGGTGCTGCCCGGCACCCACCACTACTGGCACGGGGAGAAGGTGGCCTTCGGGACCATCTCCATGCTCATGCTGGAGGAGAGCCCGGCCGAGGTGGCCGAGGAGGTCGTGGACTTCTGCCTAGAGGTGGGCCTGCCGGTGACGCTGGAAGACATCGGGGTCGGGGACGCAAGCCGGGAGGACCTTGTGAAGGTGGCCGAGGCCGCCTGCGCCGAGGGGGAGACCATCCACAACGAGCCGTTCGAGGTCCACCCGCGGATGGTCCTGGACGCCATGCTGGCCGCCGACGCCTTCGGCCGCCAGCGGCGGGCCGTGCTCGGAGGAGAAGCCCGCTTGCCCGCCGTGGCTCACTAGGCGCCACTCCTTTGCTGCTCCGGGGGGCTTATCGACTTCCCCCGGAGTTTGTCTGTGCGCGCGGTTCGCCTCCAAGGATGGTCCGGAGGTTTTGTTTTTCGGCCTCCGCGGGATGCGGCCGGGGGGCCGTACGAGCGCTCGGCGACCCGTCGCGATCCAGTTGAGTTCCGGGTGCTCCTGTACAGATCCTCCGGCTCGTCCGAGAGCGCGTTCGTAGTCCCCTCGACCTGCCGCCGGCGCGCCTGGCGCAGGACGATACGGAACACCTTCTCCATCCCCACCCACGTCTCCCAGGGGATTCGCTCTTGCCCCTCGTCGGCGTGGCGGCTGCGCCACACGCGAGGATCGTAAGTACCTCCAATCTAACACTGAAGCTCCACGGCCCCTAGCAAGCTCAAGGCGCTCAAAACGGCCTGCTTTAGCTCCGCCAACGAGTCGTAGAAGCGCCTGGGCATCAAGAAGCCTTTGAGCCTTCGCCATACTCCCTCTATGGGATTCAGGTGCGGGCAGTATGCCGGCAGGTGGTACAGCCTCAACCCCTTCGCCTCC
>JADDPR010000473.1 GCA_016781775.1 Rubrobacter sp.
GCGGTCCGTCCCTTTTCGTGGGATCATACGCAGGTTCGTATGTGACGATGCCCCCGAGTTCGCTAAAGGGAGGTGCGCCGGAGGTTGGGCAAACTGGACGGGAAGGTCGCCATCATCACCGGCGGCGGACGGGGGATAGGGCGTGCCATCGTGGAGGCGTACTTACGCGAGGGCGCCCGCGTCACGACCACGGCGGCCCGTGAACGCGGGGAGATAGAAAGCCTCACTGAAGAGGCCGATGCGGAAAGGGTGCTCCCGATCGTCGCGGACGTTACGGACACGGAGGACTGCGAGCGGGTGGTCGCGGAGACCGTCCGGCGGTTCGGGAGGGTCGATGTGCTCGTCAACAGCGCGGGGCGGGGGATGAAGTACGTCAGCGAGAGCTTCCTCTTCGAGCCCACCCGCTTCTGGGAGACGGACCCCGAGACGTGGAAGATGGTCGTGGACACGAACGTCAACGGGCCGTTCCTCATGGCCCGGGCGGTCGTTCCCCGGATGCTCGCGCAGGGCTCGGGGAGCATCGTGAACGTCAGCATGAACTACGGGACGATGAAGAGGCGCGGTTTCTCGCCGTACGGTCCGTCCAAAGCGGCGCTGGAATCGGAGTCGATCATATGGGCCCAGGACCTCGAAGGGACCGGGGTGCGGCTCAACGTCCTGCTCCCCGGCGGGGCGACGCAGACCGGCATGATCCCGGGCGGCCTCCCCGAAGACGCGAGGCAGGGGCTGCTCCGGCCCGAGGTGGTCGCGGAGCCCGCGATCTACCTGGCCTCGGACGACTCGCGCCACCTCACGGGCCGCCGCATCGTCGCGACGGAGTGGTCAGCAGACGATTCCGACGGGCGCCCCGCCTCGGAGGGGCTCGGTCTTTAAGTGCTAAGCCGGCGGACCCTCCTGCTCGCGACGATCGCGAGCGCCACGCTGCTCACCCCCCTGAACTCGTCCATGATCTCCGTCGCGCTGCCGAGCCTCGGGGACGAGTTCGGGCTCTCCTTCGCCGGGGTGACGTGGATTGTCTCGATCTTTTATCTGACGGCGGCGGTGGCGCAGCCGGTGGTGGGCAGGCTCGGGGACCTGTACGGCAAGCGGCGCGTCTTCTTCTCGGGGATCGCGCTCGTCGCGGCGTCCAGCCTGCTCGCGCCCTTCTCTCCCGGGTTTTCTGGCTCGTCCTCGCGCGGGCGGCGCAGGCGATAGGGAGCTCCGTCTTTTATCCGGTCGGTACCGGGATCATACGGGACATGATCACGGAGCGAAGGGCCTCGGCGCTCGGGGTCCTGGCCGTCTTCGCCTCGACCTCGGCGGCCTTCGGCCCTTCGCTGGGCGGCCTCTTGTTGCACGGCGGCGGCTGGCGGCTCCTCTTCTTCGTCAACCTCCCTTTCCTCGCCTTCTCCGCCGTGCTCGCGGCGATAATCTTGCCCCGGGATCCCCCGAGGAGGGCTCCGGGCGGTTCCCCATCCCTGGACCTCCCTGGCTTCGCGCTGTTCGCCGCCGCCCTCACCTCGACCCTGGTTTTTCTGCTCTCGCTCTCGGGAGAGGCCAACCTCTACGCGGCTCTCGCGGCACCTGTGGCCTGGGGGCTCTTCTACCTGCAGGAGCGGAGATCCCCGGAGCCGCTCATAAACCTGCCGCGCTTCTTCTCGAACACGGGGACACTCTTCGTGCACGCGCAGTACGTGCTGCTCAACGTGATCTTTTACGCGGTGTTCTTCGGGATGCCGACCTTTCTGCAGGAGGCGCGCGGCCTCGACGCGAGGGCCGCCGGGCTCGTCATGTTCTCCGTGGCGGGGCTCAGCGTCGCCTCGACCCCGCTCGCGGGGCGACTGATCGACCGCCGGGGGCCAGCGCCCGTGTTGCTTGTCTCCGCTCTCGCCGTCCTGGCAGGGGTTCTGCTCCTCTTCACGGTCGGGAGCCGGACGGGCATACCCTGGATTCTCCTCGTCCTCGCCTTCTTCGGGCTCGGCAACGGCTTCGGCAACCTCGGCCTCCAGAACGCCCTCCTGGACCACACCCCGAACAAGGAGACCGGCGCCGCCTTCGGGCTGTTCATGACCTCCCGCTACCTCGGCACGATCCTCGCGACGAGCCTGCTCGGGATCTTTTTTGGTCCCGCCATCGGCGTCCGGGAGCTACACCTCGCGGCGTTCGCCCTCGTCGTCTTCGCCGCCCCCATCCTCCCGCTCGCCCTCCTCACCCCCGGTCGGAGATCCGCGAAGGGCCGAGCCGCGTAAGCCGGCGCGCTACCGAGAGACGCGCAGTTCCTCTTCGGGGATGGGGAGGTTGCGGCCCTGCCAGAGGGCTTCGCCGCCGGGCTCGTCGCGGGTGTCCCAGTAGATCTCCAACCCGTTGCCGTCGGGGTCCGGAAAGTAGATCGCCCAGCTTATAACGTGGTCGACCGCCGAGACGGGGACGCCGGCCTCCGTGAGCTTCGTGTACGCCTCGGCGAGCGAGCGTTTATCGGGGACCTCGAAGGCGACGTGGTAGAGCCCCGTGCCCGAAGGAGGCGGCGTGGGGGCGTCCGGCCCGGCGTTTTGCAGGGCGATCTCGTGGTGCATCTCCCCCGAAGTGAGGAAGGTGTAACGGTCCCCGACCCTCTCGACGACCTCCAAACCCAGAAATCCTGCGTAGAACGAGATCGCCCGTTCCAAGTCGCGGACCTTGAGGTGCGCGTGCCCTATCTTCATTCCGTAATCCTCCTTCTCCTCGATGCCCGCGCGAGTCGCTCCGCACACGAACGCGCACCCCTTACGCCAGAACGGTGCACCGGGGCGAGAATGCCTCGGCGCACCGTAACCGCTTAAAGAATAGAGCCAACACCGCGGCGTCTGCCACACCGAGGGCGTTGGCGACGCTGATAGGGCCGGGGCCTACGAGGGCCAGTGCCACCGCGACGGCGATCAGGACGAGTTTGTACTCGTAGCCGCCCCCCTGGCTCCACGCGCTGGGACGGCTCTCCGGAGAGCATGGGATGCTAACGCCGGGGAGGCCGGAGCCGGTCTTGTTGGCGCGTCTCGTTGCGAAGGCCCCTCTTGTCACAAGGCGCCCTGCCAACCTCCCTAATATATGGGGAGGTGCGGTCGATCGGGCGACTACGATCGGATATGGAGCGAGGCTCCGCGACGCGCCCTCCTCGCTCCTTCGGCTATCATTCCGTCTGCGTTCGAGCCGTTCGGCAGGGAGGATGCTATGGATACGGAACGCGAAGGGACGAAGCCAGCCTCGGACTGGGCTCCGGAGGGCAGGATCAGCTTTTTCCCGGTCCCGGACGAGAAGGAGCTAGACCCGCGCGTGGCGGAGATCGTCGCCAAACAGCGCGAGAAGCTAGGGGAGCCGAACAACGTGGTCCGTACCCACGCCTGGCGGCCGGAGTTGATGCTCCGCTGGCTGGAGTTCTACGAGTTTATAAGCAAGGGACCAAGCGGGTTGAGCCGGGTGGAGCGAGAGATGATCGGGGTGGTCGTCTCGGCCGAGAACCGCTGTCTCTTCTGACTTACAAACCACGGCGCCGAGTTGCGGCGCCTCACCGGAGACCCCGTCCTCTCCGAGAAGATAGTCCAGGACTACCGCAGGGCCGGCCTCGACGAGAAGACCCGGGCCATGCTCGACTACGCGGTCAAGATAACCAGGACGCCCGTGGACTGCGACGAGGCCGACATAGAGAAGCTCCGCGCCCTCGGCTTCACCCTCGACGACGTCTACGACGTCATCACCACGGCATCCGTCTACAATTACAACAACCGCGTCGCCGAGGCCGCCGGACACATTCCCGATGCGAAGAACCACGGGCTCTTTCGGTAAGGCGCGTGGGCTTCTACGTCTTGCTCTTCCGGCGATCTCGGGTGCTTTTTTATCGTCGAGACGTGCCTCAACGGCGCCGTCTTTTAAGGTTACGCCCGGCGCGAGAACCGGCCACGCCCTGAGCGGACCGAGGGCCGCGCTATCCCAGTTCGGGGCGGGCTTTGTATGAGCCCTGGCGGCGTCGAGACGCATCACCCGTCTATAATCTTGCCCGGGGTAGCGGCGAGGCGATGATGTTCCCGTGGGACCCGCCGCTGCCGGCTTTCCAGCTGGTCTCGGGCACTCCATTTGGTACACTAGGTTTGCCGCGCTAAGCGGGGAGCTGGCGATGCCCTGTACCTGCGATCGCCTAGCAGGGCCTAGATCCCCGCCCGAGGCGCGACCCGGGTTCTGTAGAAACCGGTTTGGGAGCGTTGATGGTTTGGTCTCGGGCAATGAGGCCCCGTGAATTGTGTCAGGGCCGGGAGGCAGCAGCACTAAGCGGGTCTCCTCATGTGCTATCGGGGTAGCCGGGCCGGAGCCGACGGCCGGGAGTTCGCCGAAGACGGGCGTGTCGACGGTGGGGTGCGCGGCATTTTTCGAACTTTTCGCCCGGTCCTTGCGGCCGGGCTTCTCCTTCTCGTTGCCGGGGCGGGCCTCCGCTATACTGGGGCGGTGAGGTTCTTCCGTACCGGCAATCTTTTCGCATGAAGCACGTCTCTCTCTACCGCAAGTGGCGTCCGCGCACGTTCGGGACGATCGCGGGCCAGGAGCCGGTCGTCCGCACGCTCGCGCGGGCGATAGAGACCGGCAGGGTCGCTCACGCCTACCTTTTCTCGGGGCCGAGGGGGACCGGCAAGACCTCGACCGCGAAGGTCCTCGCGATGGGGCTGAACTGCGCGAACGGCCCGACGGCGGAACCCGATGGGACCTGCGAGAGTTGCCGCGCCATCGTCAACAACTCGTCGATGGACGTTCTGGAGATGGACGCGGCCTCCAACCGGGGGATAGACGAGATCCGGGACCTGCGCGACAGGGTGAACTTGGCACCCACGCAGGGCCGCATGAAGGTCTACATCATCGACGAGGTCCACATGCTCACCACGGAGGCGTTCAATGCCCTCCTGAAGATGCTCGAGGAGCCGCCCGAGCACGTGGTCTTCGTGCTTGCGACGACAGAGAAGCACAAGGTCCTTCCCACGATTATCAGCCGCTGCCAGAGCTTCGACTTCCGCCGCCCGGGGGTGACGCTCCTCGCGGACAAGCTCCGCGAGATCGCCGAAGCCGAGGGCATAGAGGCCGAGCCCGCCGCCCTGACCCTGCTCGCGCGCGAGGCCCGCGGCTCGTTCCGCGACGCGGAGGGCCTCCTCGACCAGCTCTCCTCGTTCTCCGAGGGCCCCGTAACGGCGGAAAGCGTACGGGAGCTTCTCGGGAGCGTGGCCTCCGACGTCCTGCTGGAAACTACCGACGCCCTCTACGAGCGGCGGACGGCGGACGCGTTGAGGGTCGTGGACCGGCTCTCGGGGGAGGGGCGGGACCTCTCGCGTTTCGTCGGGGAGCTCGTCGCCCACCTCAGGCGCCTCATGCTCCTGCCGCACGCCTCGGAGGTCGCGCTCGCCGAGGTCGGGGCCGACGAGCGCGCGGGCCTCGAGGAGCAGGCAGGCAGGATCCCCACGGCCGAGGTCGTGCGCATGATCGAGGCTTTAGGCGACGCCCTCTCTCGCGCCCGCCGCGGCGGCGACCCGAAGCTGGAGGTCGAGTTGACCTTCCTAAAGCTCGCCCGCGACTACGAGGAGCCGTCCGTGGACCGGCTCATACGCCGCCTCGAGGTGCTCGAAAAGGCCGTCGAGAACGGAAGCGTCCCCGCGCACCGTCCTACCACGGGACCTCCCCCCGCAGAGGTGCCTGAGCCCGCCAGCCCGGCCCTCGAAGAGACGCCCCACGAGCCCGAGGTCACGGCGGGCGCCGGGGGGGACGGCGCCGCCCCGGTGGAGACTGCCCCGCCGGTGCCGGAGGCCCCGGAGCCCGTGGAGATGGAGCCTCAGGGGGAGGCCGAAACGTCGGAGGCACCCGTATCGGTCTCCTCGAGGGACGCCCTGGACTGGGGTTCGGTCGTACGGGAGTTGAGGGCACGGAAGCCGGCGATCGCGGCGGTCTACGAGGAAGCGCAGATGCAGGGCTTCAGAGACGGGGTGTTGAGGCTCGTCTTCCCGAAGGACCTTTCCATCTACGCGAAGCTCGCCGGGGATTCGAAGCGCGTCTCCTCC
The DNA here is from genome assembly GCA_016781775.1 of Rubrobacter sp. Taxonomy (GTDB): domain Bacteria; phylum Actinomycetota; class Rubrobacteria; order Rubrobacterales; family Rubrobacteraceae; genus Rubrobacter_F. Next base: position 6,042 of record JADDPR010000473.1, read on the forward strand.
CTGCAGGAGATCCTGGAGGAGCGACTGGGCTCCCGCCCGCGCCTGGAGCTTGGCGTGGTCGGCGAGGGGGGGACGGTCACCGCCGTCCCCTCCGGGGGTGCTCCCGCCCCGCCGGATCCGGCGCCGTCGGAGCCGGCGAGGAACTCGCGTAGGGTGCCCGAGCCTCCGCCGCCGGAGCCCGAAGCCCCCATGCCGGAGCCACCTCCCGTGGAGAACCCCCCTCCGGACCTGCCCGAGCCGCCGGAGGTCTACGGTAGAGGCGATCCGTCCGTCTCCGGTTCGGCGGTGGTAACCGGTCGTGGGGGAGCAATCCCCAAAGCCGAGCCGCCGGCCGCCGCGGACGACGGCAGGATCCGGGACGGGTCGGAGGTCTTCGAGATGGCGCGGGAGCTCTTTGGTCCCGGTGGCGGGCTCGGCGGCGGGCAGAACGGGGCGGGGTAGGGGGGCCGCGGCCGTGGCGCCGGGTGCTGCACGGCCAGCTCAGACCAGGGCGACGGTGAAGCCGCGCAGTTCGTAGCCGGCGATCAGGTCGTTCCAGCTTACGGAAGGCTTGCGCTCGATACGAAGGTTTTCGAGGGATAGGAGGCGCGTGAGGAAGACGTCGGTCTCCTGCAGCGCGACGTAGTATCCCGGGCAGCGGTGGTGTCCGTCGCCGAAGCTCATCACCGCCGGGCCCACGCGCTCCGCGACGAGTTCGCGCCCCGGAGTGAGGGCCAGCGGGCATTCTCCCACCGCCGTCTCGTCGGCGTTGATCGCGTAGGTGTCGAGGGCGATGAGGCTCCCGCGTGGGATCGTTACCCTCTCGCCGCCGTCTTTGAGGTGGAGGTCGGCGGTGGCGCGGCGGTACAGGCGGCCGACGACGGGTTCGAGCCGTAGGATCTCCCCCAGAACGTCGTGGCGTTTCCCCTCGTCGCTGCTCAGGTAGCGCTCGCGGAGGGCAGGCTGTTCGAGCATGTGCCAGGCGGCGATGCCGATAAACTCGCGCGTGGTAGCCATGCCCGCGGCACCGTAGGTAATGCACTCGGTGAGGATCTCGGCGGGCCCGTAACCCAGCGAGATGAGGTGTGAGATCACGTCCTCCCGCGGTTCCTTCTTTCTCGCCTCGATCGCGGGCTT
>JADDPR010000206.1 GCA_016781775.1 Rubrobacter sp.
CTTCGACCGCGCCTTCGAGGGCGAGACGGAAGGGCCGGACCTCGAAGGGCTTAGAAGCGCCTTCCAGCGAAAGGCGTTCATCAGCCGGCAGGAAGGGCTGTGCCGCACTCTGCTGGCAGACGGCAACACCCCGGCTGACCTCGCGGAGATGACCCTGGGCGACGTCCTCCCTTCGGGGGCGTTCGAGACGTACCTGGAGCGGCGGGCGGAGCTAGGGCTGGACGTCTGCTCCGAAGCGCCGCTCCTGGTGGACCCGGACGGGAACCGGGTGCCCAAAGACGCGGTCGTGGAGCATCTCCGATTCGCGCGCCTGACGCAGGTAAGCATCGAGGGGAACGCCGTATTGTGCCGCGGCTTGCTCGCCACCCGGTACGGCGAATCTTCCGGCGTCGCAACGTAGATAAACCGAGAAAGGAGACCTTGGCATGCAAGCTGCACGTTTGCATAAGTACGATCCGAGCATCCCCAAACAGAGCTTGCAGATAGAAGACATCCCCGAGCCGACGATACAGGGCCCCATGGACGTCATCGTCCGCATCGGGGCCGCGGGGCTCTGCCGGACGGACATACACATCGTCGAGGGCCAGTGGGCCCCGATCACCGGCATGGAGCTCCCATACGTCCTCGGCCACGAGAACTCCGGGTGGGTCGAGGAGGTCGGGCCCGGGGTCACGAACGTAGCCCCTGGCGACACAGTGATGGTGCACCCGCTCATAACCTGCGGGCTCTGTCGCGCCTGCCGCGCGGGCGACGATATGCACTGCGAGAACAGCGCGTTTCCCGGCATCGACTCCGACGGGGGCATGGCCCAGCTTTTGAGGACCAGCGCCCGCTCTTGCGTGAAGCTCGACCCGATCCTGCAGCCCAAGGACATCGCGGCCCTGGCCGACGCGGGACTCACCGCCTACCACGCCGTCAGGAAGAGCGTGCCGCACCTCTACGCGGGCACGAAGGCCGTGGTCATCGGGGCCGGGGGGCTCGGGCACATCGGCATCCAGTGCCTCAAGGCGCTCACCCCCGCCGAGATCATCGTCGTCGACCCCAACGAGAAGGCGCTCGCGCTAGCCTCGGAGTGGGGCGCGGACCAGACGGTGCAGGTTGGGGACGGGTACCTCGACACCATCATGGAGATGACGGACGGTAAGGGCGCGGAGGTCGTCTTCGACTACGTCGGCGAGCGGGGCGCCGAGGACGACGCCTGGAAGATGACCCGGCGCGCGGGCTACCACTACGTGATCGGCTACGGCGGCACGGTGGAGGTGCCGACCATCGACATCATCTCCTCTGAGCGCAACGTCATCGGCAACCTCGTCGGCACCTACAACGACCTCGCCGAGCTCATGATCCTCACCGCTCAGGGTAAGGTCTCTCTCCATACCTCGACCTATCCCCTTGACGCCGTCAACGACGCGATCCAGGATCTCAACACCGGCAACCTCCAGGGACGCGGTATCCTCATCCCCGAGGGGGCAGAAGCCTGAGGAGCGCGTAAGCATACGCAGTACGGGCGAGGGGCCCGGGGATGAACCCCGGGCCCCTCGCCTCTCTCCGGGACTACTTCTCGTAGCCTCGCCGGACCTCTTCCTCCATCTCCTTGTATTGGTCCACGTAGTAGCCGAGGTACTCGTCCTTTAGCACTATCCAGGTCTTGCGGCCGTCGAAGCAGCCCTCGCAGACGGCGAGCTTGCGCGGGCTCAGGAGATGCCCGACCCGGAAGTGCCCCCCTTCGATCTCCTCCCCGCACAGGCGCTCTTCCTTGTCGTGAACCCCGGGAGCCTTCTTCTCGTTCACCTGTCCCCACAGAAG